>JBAXXO010000231.1:0-5175 GCA_037127855.1 Alphaproteobacteria bacterium | reverse complement strand
TGGAGCCTTACAACCACATAGGAGAGTTTTGACCAAATGAAGGTATACATCTACACGATACCCAAAGCCGGCACGTATTTTCTTGCAGATTTTATCGGCAGATTGGGTTTCAATAATACCGGGATTCATGTTTTCCAGAACGAGATCCTGGACACCGCAAAATTCGATATGGACACCAATTCCAAGTTTCCGTCGCGGACAATGGTGGTGCAACCCTTCATGAAAACATTGCGCGGGCTGCAGAATAACGACCTGGCCTTTGGACACTTTCCGGCGCCAATGTTGGCCTGGATGTTCCCTGACATGTTCTTTGTCTGTGCCTATCGGCATCCGCGCCAGACCCTGGTTTCGGAATTCATCGATTTCCGTTTTCGTCGCGAAGATATCAAAAGGTTGTCACCAAGCCAGATCCCCGATGACAAAGCTGCGTTCGTTGCCTTTCTGGAAGGACGTGGCGCCGAGCATATGACGATTTTCGCGCAAATGCTAGGCATCACGTTGCTGTACAACGAACCGCTTTGCAAAAAATTCAGACGGGACCGGTTCCATTTTCTGAACTTTGAAACGCTGCTGAAAGACTCGAAAGGCGCGATCGACCTGGCTGACCGCTTCATGGTCGATCCCGAGCGTGCCGTCCAAGCTTGGGAGGAAACCAAGCAGACTGAAACCAAGACCAAGGCCACAAAACTTGAAATAGATCGCGAGGCGCTTTGGTCGGACCAGGCCGAAGAGTTGTATCGTCAGATCAATGGTGAAGCCCATGTAAAGCGCGGCCGCGAACTGGGTTGGACGATTTAAGCGGGCCCGAGTGCGGGGCGCAGGGCATGATCAAAGTTTCCGAACTGCCGGCAATGTTTTCCTGGCGTCGTTCCGGTTTGGCGTCGCCTTGTTTGAACCGGTGTGATGCAGCGAAAATCCGGGACGGGCGGGATGGATGTTTCACAAGACCGAGCCGACTTGATCTTTTTATGCGCCTGAACTAGACCACGTGCTATCTGGAGGTCGAAGATGCTCGAATCCAAAAATACGCACGAGATCAGGTTGCCCAGCGTTGCGTCTTCGGGAAAATGGTCGATCGTCAGCACGATGCGCAGCACGCCCGAGCTGGTGGCTGCATTTGTCGCGCATCACATGCAAACCGAGGCTTTGGGCATTCACATTTACTTGGATGAAGCTGATCCAGAGGTTGAGGCCCTGCTGGCCCCGCTGGCTCCGCGTGTGATCACAAGGGTTTGCGATGCGGCATATTGGGCCGGCACACCGTTTGGCAAAAGACCTGATTTGATCGTCAGGCGCCAAGTGTTCAACGCCGGCGACGCCCGCAAGACGACTGAGGCCGGGTGGCTTGTTCATATCGATTCGGACGAATTTCTGCAACAGACTGAGCAGGATGGGGCCACGACATTGGGTGCCGAACTAGCCGCGGTTCCTGGCGATATCCATTGGGCGCGAATAGGCCATCTGGAACGGGTGTTTGAGCGGGATACGCAGCCGGTGTCGATCTTTGACGGCGTTTTTCGTCGGCGGATCGGTAACCATGAGGTAGTTGAGGAGATCTATGGTGTGGGCAGTTCGTTTCTGCGTTTTGGATATTCTGGCTACTTTGTCGGGAAGACTGCCACCCGCGTCAATTCGCAGGTCCAGATGCATTTGCATGGGACCCTTTGGCCCGGCCAGAAGGGCAAGGTGCCCGATACCGAGCGGCCACCCTTTGTGGTTCTGGCGGGAACCCAGCTTTTGCATTTCGATGGCCTGACCCCGTTGCAATGGATTGCAAAGTTGTTGCGGCGGGTTGATAACAATCGCGTCGACGATGGTTGCAAAGCGCGCCGGGCGCAGATGCATTTCATGAAAGATGCCACATCGGTGGCAGAGCGGCTGAGTCTGTTTGAATTGATTCAGACCCTGCCACGCGACAAGATCGAGCATCTGCTAAAAATCGGGTTGATGACGGACCGGCCGTTTGACCCGAGTCCGGCCATTGCCAAGGTGTTTCCGGATCGGCAGTTTTCTTTTTTGATCGCTGATTTTGATGCGGGATTACGGCGGAACGACCCGGATTTCTTCATCCGCCATGGCCTGACCTAGTGATCTGTTCTCCGCAATGGTGGGCTTGTACCTTCTGCAAGATCAGGCGATCTTGCTGACAAGGAATTGAACGCTGGAAACGTCGAATGGATAACGCGGGTGACTTTGCCAAGAAACACGGATTTAGGTCGTCAGGTTAATGCAAGGAGAGACTGAAATGGAACCAGAGCAAGGCGCGTCCATGGAAAAAAGCGCGCCGGTCCTGACAATGCCGCCACAAGAGGCCGAAACGTTGCGCAGCGCGTATCAGGCGGCCGAGGTTATCTTGGAATATGGCTCGGGCGGATCGACGCTGGTTGCGGGTGACTTGCCCGGGCGCCGGGTGTTTTCGGTGGAAAGCTCGACCAAATGGATCGCCATGATGGAAGCGTGGTTGACCCAAAATCCACCCAAGGCGCAGGTTGTCCTGCATCACGGCAACATCGGCAAGACGCGCGACTGGGGCAATCCGGCAAACAACATGTCGGTGGCGCGGTGGTCGGCCTATCCGGTGTCGGTCTGGGATCGACCGGATTTCGAGCATCCCGATGTTGTGTTGATCGATGGGCGGTTTCGGCTGGCCTGCGCCTTGACCGTGCTTTTCCGCATCACGCGACCCGTGAGAGTGCTGATGGATGACTATGTAAACCGCCCGGTTTACAAGCAGATCGAAAGATTGGTCGGGCCCCCGGTGATGGTGAACCGTATGGCGCAGTTCGAATTCACACCCACGGTGATGCCGGTGGCGCATATGCAGTGGATCATCGCAGCCTTTGCCAATCCGAGGTGAGTTGAAAGCCCGGCCCGCACAAGGACCGACTGCCAGCATGTCAAATGCGGGGCGCTGTATCCGAACCCTTTGGATCTTGCATGACGCGGGGCGTCGTGGTGGCGGCGCGGTCCACGATCTCTGCATGGGTACGGTCCAATTTGCCGCGCAGGGCGTCGCCCAAAGCCAGCCCGAGCAGGCGCAGATACAGACGGCGATCGGGGCCGTAATGTTTGGCCTTGATCCTCCATTTCGGCAAGATCAACAGCAGCGCGGGCCAAAACAGCAGACCCGCGGCAGAGCGATAGACCAACAACAAGTTTCGACAATGGTAATACACCTTCCACAGCGGCGTAAAGGCCAGGCTGTGCGCGGCAAAGGTCTTGAAATCATGGTCAAACCGCAAGGCGGGTGCAAAGACCAGCGTCATGCCCGCGCGGCGCAGGGCAAAGCTGTACAAGACGTCGTCGCCATAGATGAACAGCCGCGCGTCTGGCAGACCCGCCGCAGCAATCGCGGCGCGTGACATGAAGAAGCCAACGAACGAGGCGGCGTCGATGGGCACAAGCGCCGTGCCCTCATAGGCGCTGTTGGGCAGGTGAAAGCCCATCCGCCCGCCCCCCATCAAGGTGCGCAGAAAGGCTTTGTAATGCCAAAATGGGTTGACCGAAGGGCGGTTCATGTCACAAATGCCGCCCTCGGTCTTGTAGACCGCTGCTGCCACACCGCCAAGACCGGTCTTGTCCATCGCGCGGAACCGATCCAGCGTGCCGGGGTCGGGGCGGGCATCGTCATCCATCACCAGCACCCAATCGGGGTCGAACAGGGCGCAGGCCTGCCGCATCCCTTCGGCAAAGCCGCCCGCACCGCCAAGGTTTTCGGGCAGCGTGATCACATGCAGACGCGCGTCGCCGAGCTTCGCCAACCAGTCTGCACTGCCATCGGTCGAGGCATTGTCGACGACGATTACATGGTCCAGCGTCTCTGCCAGCAGCCGCGTCACGGTCAGTGCCAAAGTCTGCAGCCGGTTATGGGTGACCACGACGGCGGCGATCCGGGCAGGTTGGCCAAAAGCTGCAATGTCTGCCGCTGCAGGGTCGGCTGTCGCGGTCTGACCCAGCCTCATATGGGTCTGATCGCAAAGGCCGGCATCGGGGTGCCTTGGGCCAGATGGGCGACAAAGCTGGCTGCGGTGTTCATGGCCTCGCGGATGGTCACATCCATGTCAAGATACCTATAGGTGCCCAACCGACCTACAAAGGTCACACCGGTTTCAGTCTCGGCGCGAGCGACATATTGGCGCAAAAGCGCCTGTTCTTCCATCAGGCGAATCGGGTAATAGGGGATGTCATCCGGCCCGCATTCGCGCGAAAACTCGCGGTAGCAGACCGAGCCTGCATGGCTTTCCCACGGGGCAAAATACTTGTGTTCGGTGATGCGTGTATAAGGCACCGAGACCTCGCCATAATTCATCACGGCGCAGCCCTGATAATCGCCCTGATGGGTAAAGCGTTCAAAGTCGAGCGTGCGGTAACCCAATCGCCCGATGTCGTAATCGTACCAGCCGTCCAGCGGGCCTGAATAGAACACATGGTCGTAATCCGCCGCCTGATCGCGGGTGAAGCGGGTGTTCAGATGCAGCGTGATGCCGGGATGATCCAGGATGCGCGCCACCATCGCGGTATAACCGTTTTCCGGCATGCCCTGAAATTTGTGGAAGAAATAGTTGTCGTCGTAGTTGAAGCGCACCGGCAACCGTTTCAGGATCGAGGCTGGCAGGGCCGACGGATGGCAGCCCCATTGCTTTTGGGTGTAGCCTTTGAAAAACGCCTCGTACAGGCCCTGTCCGACAAAGCGCAACGCCTGTTCTTCAAAGGTTTGCGGGTCGGTGATCGTCGTGTCGGCCTGCGCGGTCAAAAAGCGGCGGGCCTCGTCCGGGCCCATGGTGGCGTTGAAGAACTGGTTGATCGTGTGCAGATTGACCGGCAGGGAATAGACCCTGCCGCCCGATGTGGTCTTGACCTGATTCTTGTACGGCTTGAAAGGTTCAAAGCGGTTCACGTAATCCCACACCTCGGCGTCGTCAGTGTGAAAGATGTGCGGGCCGTAAATATGCACCATGACGCCGGTTTCGGCGTCGCGTTCGGTATGGCAATTGCCGGCCACATGCGACCTTGCATCGACGATCGTGACCTGATGGCCGGCCTCGGCCAGATGGCGACCGATCACTGCGCCGGACAATCCGGCACCCACCATCAAGAACCTGCCCGCCATTCTGCGCACCCCTAGCCCAACTGCCGCCCTGTCCCTAACAGATCAAGCGCGGCAGGAAAACCGCC
>JBAXXO010000230.1:0-5178 GCA_037127855.1 Alphaproteobacteria bacterium | reverse complement strand
ATGCGGGGGTTCAGGCGTTGCGTGATGCGCTTGATCACGCCGCCTTTGCCGGCGCTGTCACGCCCTTCGAACAGGACGACGACCTTTTGGCCGGTATGCTTGACCCAGTCTTGCAGGCGGATCAGTTCGGCCTGCATCTGCATCAGCGAGGTCAGGTAGACCTTGTTATCGAGGGCGTCGGGGTGCTTTTCCTTGTAGATGCGCGCGATTTCCTTTGAGATGATGGTGTCTTCCATCACCAACTCCATCTCTTCGTCCAGCACATCGGACAATTCTTCGGCGAGCCAGTCTTTTGCATCCGTTGCGGTCATCACACACTCCCTTTTTAATCGGCCTTACTGATCGGCCCCACGGCCCGGCTTTCAAGCCACGGCGAGGTAACGATTTTATGACATGGTTTCTGTCTGCCGCAGGGCGCTTAGCAGGGGCCATGCCGCAACGGCGCGGATCATGGTTGTCAGGGCGGTGGCAAATCAGACGGCTGAGAGCAGCGATTTGCTGGGTTTCAGGTGTGTGGTGCCGCGGGCAAGCGAGGGCAGGCCGCACTGATACAGGCGGAAGGCGCTGAACGCGCCCGATACGCCGCAGCAAACCGCGATGAAGGCGTCGTCGTTCCGCGCAAAATGGGTGCGGCCACTGGTGGCAAGCAACCGGTCACGGGCATCATCGCTTTTCGCCATCAGGTGGCCATCCTGCATGGTCAGATCGTCAACCATGCCTTGCAAGGCTGCAAAGTCGAGGGCGTTCTCTGGCAGATCTTGCTGACCGCCGGTCCAGGCCAGCCGCAGGGCGGTGGTGTGGCTGGTGCGGATGATAAGGTTGCGCGGCGTCATCGGCGGAACGTCTTGGCGAGGGCCTTTTCGCAGATAGGGTCGGTTTCGTGTCTCGGCAGGGCCGGGAGGCAGGAGTGCAAGGCCATGGGCGGCACGAAACCGCGTCATGACCAAGTCGATGCCCTCTGGGGTGACTGATCGCAGGTTGGCGGGAAAAGAGCGGCCTCGGGCGGTGGACTGGATGCTGATTTCATCGGAGGGGACATAGTCGATATCGAGCAGATCGCGGGTGAATTCGTCAATATCGGCGCGTAAGGTTGCCTTGCTGGCGGTGGTTGAGGCCAGAATGTAGCGGCCAGAAAGTGGTGCTCCAAGACGATGGCGGTCAGCGGAATGGGTGACAGGGTGACAATCATCCGGGTCGCTGGGTGTAAGCAGTGCAGCAGGTCGCGGATGGCGCGCAGGTTGGACCGGGTTTCGGCAAAGCCAAGGTTGTGATGGCCGATCGGATGAACCGGTGCCTCGGTCGGCCAGAACGCCGGGGGCCGTGGGAAAGACCGTTCCGGAGTCGCGGTCAACCCAGCTTTCGGTCATGCTTGGGGTGAAGACGAATGGGGCGCGGTGTCAGGTCGTGGCTGTCTTGCAGCAACTGGCGCATCTGGGCGGCGGTGTACAAATCGCCGTAGTGCCCCGAATACAGGTTGAACCCAAAGCTGCCAGCGGTCTCGGCATCCAGCCCCAGTGGGGCGCGTTCGACATCGAGCACGGATAGGCCGTCATTGTACAGGGCAAGGCCCACATGTTGGGCAAAGCAACGGCCGGCCGTAGCGACGGCGGTGCTGCGGGTGACGCGGAATTCTGGTTGGAACAGACCAGACAGATCAAGAGCCTCGGCCACGTAGGGTCGCCAGAAGGTGGCCTTGTTGTGCGGGGTGATCGCGGCTTGGCCAGCGGGCACAAGCTTGGCAACAATACGCTGTTCGGTCCGAAGCACGGATTTTAATAAATAAAGTCAGTGGTGTACAGGGTGGAGATGGCGGTCAAGTGGATATACAGATCGCTGAGACCGTCGTCATTCACCTCCATCGAGACCGCCATACCATCTGTCGCCGATTGCACCTGCAATGCGCCGGGGTGGTTGTCGAAACCGGTGGTTCCAAGATAGCGAAAGGCCTGATTGCCGCCGCGGGTCGGGTCTGCGTCGATTGTGGTTTGTGCCTGTTTCTCTTCATCAGGTTCACCTGATCAAGCGCAACACGCAACATTCCAAAGACTGGAAATGGGAAATGTCCGGACTTTACGCCGCTCGCATGTCTGTCATATCATTGCATTTCTGCTGCCAGGTTGGGCGGTGTCAGCGACCGTCGTGAAAGAAATTGTAAACGGTTTCCGCCATGGCGCTAGAAATGCCGGGGACGGCGGTCAGGTCGGGCAGGGCGGCGCGCGCCACAGCCTTGGCCGAGCCAAAATGCGCCAGCAGCGCTTTCTTGCGCGCGGCGCCGACGCCGGGAATGTCGTCGAGCGGTGTCAGCGAGACGGCCTTGGCGCGCTTTGCGACATGGGCGCCGTTGGCCCAGCGGTGCGCCTCGTCACGCAGGCGCTGGACAAAGTACAACACCGGGTCGTTCATCCGCAAGGCCATGGGACGCTGGCCTGTGCGATGGAACTCTTCTTTGCCTGCGTCGCGGTCCAGCCCCTTGGCGACACCCACCATCGCGATATCCTCGACCCCAAGTTCGGCCATGATCGCAGCGACCGCCGAAACCTGCCCCGCGCCACCGTCGATCAGCAGCAGATCGGGCCAATTGTCGGTCTTGCGTTCGGGGTCCTCTTTCAGAAGGCGTTCGAAGCGGCGGGTCAGCACCTCTTTCATCATGCCGAAGTCGTCGCTGTTCGCACCGGCGGCGGATTTGATGTTGAACTTGCGGTACTGGCTTTTGACAAAGCCCTCAGCACCCGCGACCACCATGCCACCGACAGCATTCGAGCCTTGGATATGGGCGTTGTCGTAGATTTCGATGCGGCGGGGCGGGGCGTCGAGATCGAACGCCTCGGCCAGACCTTCGAGCAGTTTGTTTTGGGTCGAGGTTTCCGACAAGCGCCTTGCAAGGCTTTCGCGGGCATTACGGGCGGCGTTTTCGACCAACTCGGCCTTTTCGCCCCGTTGCGGCACGGCAAGTTCGACACGGCGTCCGGCCCGGTCGGCCAGCATCTGCGTCACCAGATCGGCGTTTTCAACACCATGGGACAGCAGGATCAGGCGCGGTGGATCTTTGTCGTCATAGAATTGGGCAAGGAATGCTTCCATGATTTCAGGTTCTTCAGCGCCGGCACCTGTCTTGGGGTAAAAGTCGCGGTTGCCCCAGGATTGATTGGCGCGGATGAAGAAGACCTGCACGCAGGCCTGACCCTGATCCATATGCAGGGCGACAACGTCGGCCTCGGTCACGCCTTGGGGGTTGATGGCCTGTGACGTCTGGACCTGTGTCAGTGCCTTGATCCGGTCACGCAGGGCGGCGGCACGTTCAAACTCCATCGCGTCAGAGGCGCGGGACATTTCGGTGGCGAGGTTGGCTTGAACGTCGGTAGTCTTGCCTTGCAAAAAGCGCTCGGCGTCGCCGACAAGGACGCCGTAAGCCTGTGGTGTGACCTTGCCAACGCAGGGGGCGGCGCAGCGTTTGATCTGGTATTGCAGGCAGGGGCGGGTGCGACCCTCGAACATGCTGTCGGAGCAGTTGCGCAAGAGAAACACCTTTTGCAACTGATTGAGAGTGCGGGCAACGGCCCCAGCACTGGCAAAGGGGCCGTAATAGCTGCCTTGGTCTGTCTTTTTCCCGCGATGTTTGCGAATCTGCGGAAACGGGTGGTCTTTGGCGATCAGGATGTTGGGAAAGCTTTTGTCGTCGCGCAGCAGAACGTTGTAGCGCGGTTTCAACTGTTTGATCAGGTTCTGTTCCAGCAGCAGCGCCTCGGTTTCGGTGCGCGTTGTCAGGAACATCATTGAGGTCGTTTCCCAGATCATCTTGAGGATCCGTGCCGACAATCCGTTGGGACGGGTATAGTTCGACACACGCGCACGCAGGTTGCGCGCCTTGCCGACATAGAGCACCTCGCCCTTGGTATTGAGCATGCGGTAAACGCCGGGCGAGCCGTCGAGTGTCTTGATATAGGCCTGAATGACCTCGTGCCCGTTGATCGGCCCCTTGTCGGGCTCTGGGTTGGTTGCAAGGGAATCAGTCACGGATCACGGGCCTTGTGCGGGGTCGATTCTGCTCTTGCCTGCAATGATAGGGGGGCAGCATGCAAGAGAAAAGCTGTCCACTGTTTCTGTGGATAACCTTGCGGAAAAGATTCCGAGAGCGCGGAATTTTCGTTGTTTTTGGCCCGGTTCGTTGAGATGCCCAAAAAACAGGCTTTTCTCTAACTCATTGATACAAATGCAAAGATTTTCATAAGTCGGGCAAATCACTGAAAACCTTAACAAATTCGTGAAGACTTTTGGCGTCAGGGCGGCAAGGTGTACAACTTTGCGCTGTTCACGATTGTCACTCGACCCCAAGCACATCGGGGGTGGCCCAGGCGAGGTGTTGACCGCCATCGACGGCGATCATTTGCCCCGTGACGCCGGGACTGTCGAGAAGGTAACCAAGGGTGGTGCAGATCTCGGCCGGGCTGGCGCCGCGCCGCAGAATGGTGGCGGCGCGCTGCTCGGCAAAGTGGCTGGCAGATTGGCGGGCGCCCTGCATCGTGGGGCCGGGACCGATTCCGTTGACGCGGATATCGGGGGCGAGGGCCTGAGCCATGGTGCGGGTCAGGGCCCAGAGCGCATGCTTGGCAAGCGAATAGGTGATGAATTCGGGCGTGGGTTTCAGGACGCGTTGATCCAGCATGTTCACGATCATGGCCCGTGCAATGGGTTCGCCGTGGGGATCGGGGGCGGCCTTGGGGGCCTGGGCGGCAAAGGCTTGCGACAGGAAGAACGGCGCGCGCAGGTTGGAGCCGATATGGCGGTCCCATGAGGTGGGTGTGGCGCTGGCGACGTTGTCGTATTCAAAGATGGAGGCGTTGTTGATCAGCAGGGTCAATGGCCCACCCAGGGCCGTGACGGCGCGGGGCACCAGTGATTCGGTCTGGGCGGGGTCCAGAAGATCGGCTTGCAGGGCCACGGCACGGCGACCCATGGCCTGAATGTCGGCGATGGTGTCAGCAGCGGCTTTGTCAGAGCTTGCGTAATGCACGACGACGTCATGGCCGCGCCCGGCCAGGTAGAGGGCCATGGCGCGGCCAAGACGATGGGCACCGCCGGTGACAAGAGCCCGCAACACAGTCACCCTTTTCCGCAGATGCAGGGCGCAGTGCCGATGACGGGGCGTCCGCAATGGCCGCATGTGGCGCGGGTCAGGGG
>JBAXXO010000229.1:0-5192 GCA_037127855.1 Alphaproteobacteria bacterium | reverse complement strand
CTAGGGGCGATGGGATGATCCGGGATTGAACAAGAACTGCACGGCCTCTCGGCACGGTCTCGATAGGCCGCACCCCGTGGACCAAAGACACGGCACCTGTTTTCAGTCCTGACTGCGGCTTGATGTGCCGCAGCCCGGACTGAAAACAGGCGCCCTGCCATGGATCATGGCATTCGAGGCATCAAAGGCATGTTCAATCCCAAACAACCACATGGGCCGCCTTCGGAACCCCAAACCGCCCTTACATTCGTGCAGTTTTCTGCGCGGGAAAGGCTGACGCCACGAAGCCCTCTTTCATCTGCGAACCCGACGCGGCAAGACCAATGCCCACAACACCTCCGCCTGCAAAGGCCGGGCTGCGGTCCATCCCGCGAAACTTGGCCATAAGATTGCGCATATCACCAATTTTCTGTTGCAATGCCCGTGAGAAGGCTGCGCTTTCATCCACCATCGCAGCATTCTCTTGCGTCACCTTGTCAAGCAGCACGATGCCGGTGTTGATTTCGGAAAGGCCGCTCGCCTGTTCTGCAGCGCCATTGGCGATGTCTGTGATCCGTTCCGTGACCTGACTTACGCCGGCAAGAATATCTTCGATGGCCGTTCGCATGTCAGAGACCAGTGCCACGCCCTTGCTGACATTGGCACCCGATTTGGAAATCAAGGATCGGATTTCCGCAGCGCTTTCAGACGATCGCACCGACAGTGCCCGCACCTCCGATGCGACGACGGCGAATCCCAGGCCCACCTTGCCCGCCCGCGCAGCTTCGACGCCGGCATTCAGTGCCAGCAGGTTGGTCTGAAACGCGATATCTTCGATCAGTTGCACGATGTTGCCGATCTGCTGCGCCGATTCCTGAATGGCAACCATGGCGTCCATCGTGCGGATGCTGATCTGCTCGCCGCTTTTTGCTTGATCATGGGCCTTCTTGGTCGTCTCGACGATATCACGGGCGCCGCCTGCGGTCTGGTTCACGCTGGAGGTGATCTCGTCCATGGCCGCCGTCGTCTGCTCAAGCGTTGCTGCCTGGTTCTCGGTACGGCGCGAAAGATTCTCACTCGCTTCGCCCAGCTTGCGCACATCTGCATCGATCATGTCGGCATTTCGTTTCATACTGCCGATGATCACAGCCAAGGCAGCGATGGTCTGGTTGAAAGACCGTCGCAGCTCCTCATAATCCAGGGGAAACTGATCGGGAATTTGGCAGTCCAACTCACCCTCGGCAAGTCTTGCCAAAGCCGAACCCAGGTCGGCAAGCACCTTTGATTGCTCTACAGCGGCGCTTTCCCGGGCTTGGACCGCCACCCGGCCTTGTGACAGTTCCACCTTGAATTTTTCGAGCGCGCGGGCAATCTCGCCGATCTCGTCGCCGGTCTTGGCCTCATTGACCAGACTGGACAAATCGCCTTTGGCAATACCGCCCACGCTATTGGAAAGTGCCGTGATCCGACGGGTCAAGGAATGGGCTGTCCAATAGGCCAGCGCCGTCACGATGGCCATCATTATGGCCGCCTGTATCAATGCCATTGTCAACAGCCGGTTTGCCGCGCTGTTGGCCTCGGTCAGATCCTGTTCCAGCACGATATGCCATTCCGTGCCAAAGAAACTAAAGACCGTGCTATGGGCGACGACGTCATTACCCGATATCCCCGGCGTCTTGTCCAAGCGGGTGATCGTGCCTTTCTTGGCGGCGGCAATCTGCGGAAGGTTGGGCATCACGTCCAGCAGTTTGTGCCCGCCTTCCTTGGTGGAGCCTGACCGCGCCTTGCCGTCTGGTCCGACGGCATAGATTTGACCGGTTTCACCCAGAAGGGTGGAGTTCGAGATAATGCGGCCGATTTCATCGACCGGGATCTGCAGGCCCGCAACCCCGATCTTTTCGCCGGTCGCACTGAAAATCGGTGTGGCGACAAAACCTGCCGGAATGTCGGCACTTGGCGCATAGGGTGCGAAATCAGAGATGTAGACCTGACCTTGCGGCAAAGCGGACGCCGCGCGAAACACCTCAGCCAGGCTCGTTTTCGACCAAGGCCCGGTCAACACATTCGTGCCGAAATCGCGTTCCTTGAAAACGGTGTAGACGACATTGCCCTGCAGGTCGAACAGGAAAAGGTCATAAAAGCCATGGTTGCGTTGAAAGCTTTGAAAGCCAGCATGGAACCTTGCATGGGTGGCGGACCAGGCTGATCCGTCATCTGCCTGCATCAACAGGTCCTTTTCACCCAGTTTGTTTGGATTGTCCGTAATGTACAGGCGCTGCAAACTGTCGCCCGGATCGCTGCCCAGGGTTTTCCAATCCGCGCTGAATTCAACGACAGCGTCCTGGGCTGCGACACCTGTCGCCAAGACGATGGCATCTTCGGTGATCGTGTCAATCCACCGCTGCAACGAATCAGACTTCTCGGTCAACAGTTGATCGAATTCGGCATTGCGTTGATTGGTCAGGGCCGATCGCGCCGTCAGGAACGAGATCGTTGAAATCGCGATCATCAGCGCGACGGTCGGAATTGCAATGATGATCGGCATTTTCCGTGTCAGCTTCAACCGGCGCCATTTGCTGCGGCGGTTCTTACCATCCCAAGTCTTGTCCATTGCCTGTCTCCAAAGCGCGATACTCCGCGCCTCAGGGTTGGCGCGTCAGATCAGAGGTTAGACGACACCGAGTTGAAATGGCGTTAATCGGGCAAGGGTTAGCGACGCCGCAGCGCGTGGTCGTCCAACCGTCGGGCGCCGACCTTGGGCCTGATCATGGCGACCGACTTGACAGCGCGCCTTCCACTCTGACCGTTGCGCGGTGGCATTTTATTTGTCAGACATATGAAATTGGATGCAGACTCATACCGCTGCGCCCAACTGCCATGACGCCGGGCTGACGCTCTAGGTGGCCGTGGTTGCTGCCAACAAGAACACGTCAGCAAGGAGGAATTCCATGAAACATCTGCTAAAATTGGTCGGGGCTTTCGCGACCGCGGGGCTGTTAAGCGCCGCGCCGCTGCAAGCCGAGATCACCGTCTACAGCGCCGGTGACAGCACCAGCGGCACCTATATGGACTATATGAAGACGGTCTATGCCCGTGCAGGCAACCCCGAAATCGTCATGCTGCCGCTTACCAGCTTTGACAACAACTTTCAGCTCAGCCCCATGGGTGCCGAAAGCTGGAGCCAGTCTGAAGACGGCCTGAAATGGACCTTCAAGCTGCGCGACGGTCTGGTCTGGAGCGATGGTCAACCCCTGACCGCCGGCGACTATGTTTTCGCCCTGCAACGCGCTGCGACCACCGGCTATGATTTTGCGTGGTACTGGGGCTATGCGGGCGGCATCGCCAATTGGGATGCTGTCACCAAGGGCGAGGCGGATGTCTCGACGCTGGGCATCAAGGCCGTCGATGACAAGACGATCGAGGTGACAACCTCGGCGCCCAAACCCTATCTGCCGGGCGTGGTGTCCCTGTGGTATCCGGTTCCCAAGCATGTGGTTGACACGTTGGGCGACGAATATGCCGCCAATGTCGACACTTTGGTGACCTCTGGCCCGTTCCTGCTGGAAAGCTGGGAAAAGTCCAACAACAAGATGACCTTCATCAAGAACCCGAAATACACCGGCCCGTGGCAGCCACAGCTTGACCGTCTGGTGATCGACCCCTCGCTGGGTGCGCCAGAGGTCGGTCTGCCGGCCTTCATGGCAGGCGAGTCGGACTTTTCCTATCTGAACACCGGGCAAATCCCCTTTGTCGAGCAGCGCTTTCCGGGCCAGATCGCCAAGAACGCGGTGTTTGCGACCAGCTACATCTCTTTCGGCCTCGACTCGGCACCTTTTGACAACATCAACGTCCGCAAGGCGTTCCAATATGCCATCAACCGCGACGAGATGACCTCGACCGTGCTGAAGGATCTGGCGATCCCCGGCAAATCGCTGCTTCCGCCGGGCTATCCTGGCTACAATGACGTGATCACCAGCCAAGCGGTGTTCGACCCCGCAAAGGCCAAGCAGTTCATGGCGGATGCCGGCTATCCCGACGGCAAGGGCTTTCCCGAAGTGGAAATCTGGTACCGCGATCAGGGCGGCTACAATGGCGCCATCACCGCGCCCATGCTGCAATACCTGCAGGCCCAGTTCAAGGATATCCTTGGGATTACCATGAATATCAAGGTGATGCCGACGAAAGACTGGATGGCGGGTCTGTTGGAGAAGAAGAACAACCTGTTCCTTGCACCTTATGAATACGACTATCTCGACCCGTCGAACTTCTACGGTATCTTCTACAATGGCGGCCGTCACGACCACCACATCAAGGCCTATGATGATCTGGTCGCCAAAGCCGACAGCAGCCCGAACTGGGAAGACCGGGTGAAACTGTACGAACAGGCCGAGCAGGTTCTGATCGACAACGCCTCGTTCGTGCCGCTGGTCCACCCGGTCACGAATGCCGTGGTCAGCAAGGACCTCAAGGGCGATGGCACCAAGCCCAACGATCTGGGCTTTACGCCGCTGCGCCAGTTGGCGCTTTACTTCTATACCCATGTGACCAAGTAGTCTTGCCTGCCCCTTCCCCCGGCCTGTGCCGGGGGAAGGGGAACCTGTTGAAACGGAAGTCCCATGGCGCTTGTCGACATCAAGAACCTGACCGTCAGCTTTCCGCAGCACGAAGGTGTCGTACAGGCCATCCGCGGCATATCCCTGCGGGTCGAGACCGGCGAGAGCGTTGGAATCGTCGGCGAATCCGGTTCCGGCAAATCGGTGACCTGCATGGCCGCCCTGCGTCTGCTGCGCGAACCCCCGGCCCGGATCAAGGCCGACCGGTTGGATCTTGACGGCACCGACATGCTGCGTGCCACCCGCCGCCAGTTGGCTGCGATCCGGGGCAAGGTTGCTGCGATGGTGTTTCAAGATCCGATGACCGCCTTTGACCCGGTCTTTACCATCGGCCACCAGATCGTCGAAACCATCCGCGCCCACCGTGACATTCCCATGGCTCAGGCACGGGCCGACGCCATTTCGCTTGTGACCCGCGTCAAGATCAAAACGCCCGAAGCGGTCCTGAACAGCTATCCGCACCAATTGTCTGGCGGTATGCTGCAACGCGCAATGATCGCGATGGCCTTGTCCTGCCGCCCGAAACTGCTGTTCGCCGACGAGCCCACGACGGCGCTGGACGTGACCATTCAGGCGCAAATTCTGGACCTGATGCGCGAT
>JBAXXO010000228.1:0-5241 GCA_037127855.1 Alphaproteobacteria bacterium | reverse complement strand
TAGCATTGATCTGGCTCATTTGGAAATGTCGATTTTCTTGGTCTGACGCGGCTAGGCCGCGGCGGGCAGGCGGGTAAAGCTGTGGTTGGCGGACTGGCGCTGAGGGTGGGTCAGGGCGTCACGACGCGGCGTGGTTGCTGCGACCGAAATCTGCGCAAAAACCGCGCAGGGCAAGGCGGTGGCGTTGCCCAGTCGGGTTGCAACCGCTAAGAGGTTGGCAACCTTTTGAAAGGGCTATGTCATGAGCGCTGGTAAACCTGTCGTGCTGTGCATTCTGGATGGCTGGGGGATCGGCAGCAATCCGGCGGTTTCTGCCCCGGCCTTGGCCCATGTGCCGAACTTTGACCATTTGTGGGACACCTGCCCGCATGCCACGCTGACCACTTTTGGCCCAGATGTCGGCCTGCCCACCGGACAGATGGGCAATTCGGAGGTTGGCCACACCAATATCGGTGCAGGCCGCGTGGTGGCGATGGATCTGGGTGCGATCGATCTGGCAATCGAGGAAGGCAGTTTTGCCACCAACGCAGCCTTGCAGGACTTTGCCGCGCGGATCAAGGCGACGGGGGGCGTGGCGCATCTGATGGGTGTCGTGTCGAACGGTGGCGTGCATGGGCATATCAGCCATCTGCTGGCCGCCTGTCGCGCCCTGACCGATGCCGGGTTATCCGTTGCCGTTCACGCCATCACCGATGGCCGCGACGTGGCGCCGAACTCGGCGTCCGGGTTCATGGCGGACCTGATCGCGGCCTTGCCCGCCGGCGCATCGGTAGCGACGGTGATCGGGCGTTATTGGGCGATGGACCGCGACAACCGCTGGGACCGGGTCGCACGTGCCTTTGACGCCATGGTCCATGCCAGGGGCGCGCGGGCCGCCAGCGCGACGGACGCCGTCGCAGCCTCTTATGCCAAGAGCGAGATGGACGAGTTCATCGCCCCGACCGTGATCGGTGATTATCTGGGGGCACGGGATGGTGACGGGTTTTTCTGCCTGAACTTTCGGTCGGACCGCGCGCGTCAGATCATGTCGGCACTGGCCGATCCGGCCTTTGCGGCATTTGAAACCGGCCTTCGGCCAGCTTGGGCCGCCGTTCTGGGGATGGTGGAATATTCCGAGCATCACAACATCTTCATGACCACGCTTTATCCCAAGCGGTTGATTGCAAACACCTTGGGCGAATGGGTCGCCAACCACGGTCTGACTCAATTCCGGCTGGCCGAGACCGAGAAATATCCGCATGTCACCTTCTTTCTGAACGGTGGGCGCGAGGTGCCCTATACGGGCGAGGATCGCTACATGGCACCGTCGCCCAAGGTGGCGACCTATGATATGCAACCCGAGATGTCGGCGGCGGATGTGGCGCAGCATCTGGTGATGGCGATCGACAAGGGCTATGCGCTGATCGTGGTTAATTTCGCCAATCCCGACATGGTCGGTCATACCGGGTCGCTGCCGGCCGCGATCAAGGCCTGCGAGGCGGTCGATCAGGGGTTGGGGCTGGCGCTGGCCGCCCTGCGACGGGCGGGGGGGGCGATGATCGTGACGGCGGATCATGGCAATTGCGAATTGATGGTCGATCCGGTGACAGGCGGGCCGCATACCAGCCATACCACGAATCCGGTGCCGGTCGTGCTGGTGGGCGGGCCTGCAGGGGCGTCCTTGCGGCAGGGCGGACGGTTGAGTGACCTGGCGCCGACATTGCTGGCGCTGATGGGGTTGCAGCCGCCCGCCGAGATGACGGGCCGGAGCCTGCTGCTGGCATGAGGCACATGACCACCTTGGCTCTGGCGTTGTTGACGCTGCTGGTGCCTATCGCGGTGGCGGCGCAAGACGTGACGGGAGATGTGGCCAAGGCTGCGGCACGGGCCTCGGCGGATTTGCGGGCCTCGGTTGTGGATTTGCAGACAGCGAATGGGGCCAAGGATCGGGTGGCGGCACTGACCCGGACGATCCGCGGCTATGAGGCGGGGCTGGCGGCGCTGCGCGAGGCGCTGCGGCAAGCCGAACTGCGCGAGACGACGCTGACGATGGAGTTTCAGGCCAAGAGCGACCGGCTGTCGCAGTTGCTGGGGGTGCTGGGGTCGCTGGATGCCGATCAGGGGCCGCTGTTGTTGTTGCATCCGGGGGGGGCTTTGGGCACGGCGCGATCTGGCATGATGCTGGCGGCGGTGACGCCGGCGTTGCAGGCCGAGGCCGGGGCGCTCAGGACCAAGTTGCAGGAACTGGCCGATTTGCGGGCGTTGCAGACGGCGGCGGGCGAGACGCTGACCCTTGGTCTGGGTGCGGCGACGCAGGCAAGGGCCGGGCTTAATCAGGCAATTTCCGACCGGACAGATTTGCCCAAACGGTTCACCGAGGAACCGGCCGCGTTGAAGGCCCTGTTGACAAGCGCCGATACGCTGGATGCGTTTTCCTCGGGTCTGTCGCCGCAGGACAGCGTGGTTCAGGGCTTCGAGGCGGCAAGGGGTCGGCTACCTTGGCCGGCGCTGGGCACCATTCTGCTGCGACCGGGTGAGACGGATGCAAGGGGTGTCACGCGGCCCGGGGTCAGTCTAGCCACGCGGGCGCTGGCGCTGGTGACGGCACCATGGGCGGCAACGATCCGTTACCGGGGGCCCTTGCTGGACTACGGAAATGTGATGATTGTTGAACCCGGGGGGGGCTATCTTCTGATCCTGTCCGGTTTAGAGACGGTGTATGGCGACGTGGGCGATGTTGTGGGGGCGGGTCAGCCCTTGGGGTTGATGGGCGGCACGGCCAGTTCGGGCGCTGATTTTTTGTCACAAGATGTGGCGCAGGGTGGTGATTTCGGGTCACAAACGCTGTACGTGGAAGTCAGGCATAGGGCCGAGCCGGTCGACCCGCTGGAATGGTTCGAGCCAAAAGAGGAATAGATGCGCATGAACAAGCTTGTAATGGCCGCTTTGGGTGGCACCATGGCGGGTGTTTTGATCACCACGCAATTGGCCGGGCCGATGATCGCCGAGACGGCGGGCAAGACCAGTTCGGTCTATGAACAACTTGATCTGTTCGGCGATGTCTTTGAGCGGATCCGCAACCAGTATGTCGAAGTGCCTGACACCCAAAAGCTGATGGACTCTGCGATCAACGGAATGCTGACAGGTCTGGATCCGCATTCCAGCTATATGAATGCCGAAGATTTCGCCGCGATGCAGGAGGATACCAAGGGCGAGTTCGCCGGACTGGGCATCGATGTCAAACCGAAGGATGGTTACGTCCTGGTCGTCAGCCCGATTGACGGCACGCCGGCGGACAAGGCCGGCATCAAGACCGGCGATATGATCACCCAAGTCAACGGCGCCTCGGTTCTGGGTCTGACAATCGATGCGGCGGTCAAACTGATGAAAGGACCGATCGGGTCCGAGGTTGTCATCACCGTCGTGCGCGACGGGGTGCCGGACCCGTTTGACGTCTCGATCATCCGCGATGTCATCAAGGTGGCCGCCGTCAAGGGCCGGGCCGAGGGTGAGACCGTTGTGCTACGGATCACCTCCTTTACCGACCAGACCTTTTCCGGGCTGAAGACCGAGCTGAAAAAGGCCGTTGATGCGGCGGGCGGGATGGACAAGGTCAACGGCTTTGTGCTCGATCTGCGCACCAATCCGGGCGGGTTGCTGACGCAGGCCATCAACGTGTCGGACAGCTTTCTGGATGAGGGTGAGATCGTCTCGACCCGGGGCCGCAACCCGGTTGACAACGAACGTTTCAATGCCACGCCGGGCGATCTGGCAATGGGCAAGCCGGTGGTCGTGCTGATCAATGGCGGTTCGGCCTCGGCGTCGGAAATCGTGGCGGGTGCATTGCAAGATCATCGCCGGGCCATCGTCGTGGGCACCAAAAGCTTTGGCAAGGGCTCGGTTCAGACCATTATCCCGGTGCGTGGCGATGGCGCGATGCGGCTGACCACGGCGCGATATTATACGCCGTCAGGGCGCTCGATCCAGGCGCTTGGCGTCATGCCCGACATCGTGGTCAACCAGCCACCGGTCGACCCCAACAAGACCGCCACCGACGAGGCCGCGGCCAAAGAAAACAAGACCCGTTCGGAAGCCGACCTGCGGGGCATCTTGTCAAACGACTCGATGACCGAAGAGGAAAAGGCGCAACTGGAAGCCGACCGCGCGCAGACCGAAGAGGCGGCCAAACTGCGCAGCACCGATTACCAGCTGGCATATGCCGTGGATATCCTGCGCGGCCTGGCCGCTGTCGAGAAGGCCCCATGACCGACGCGGCGGCCACGATACAGCCGGGATCCCTGCCCTACCGGCCCTGCGTGGGGGTGACGATGGTCAACCCGCAGGGGCTGATCTGGGCGGGCCGGCGCCTGGACAGCACGGCCGAGGCCTGGCAAATGCCCCAGGGCGGCATCGACGCGGGCGAAACGCCGCGCGCCGCCGCCCTGCGGGAACTGCATGAGGAAACCGGGATCGCCGCCGGTTCCGTCACCCTGCTGGCCAAGACACATCACTGGCTGACCTATGATCTGCCACCCGAATTGCTGGGCAAGGTCTGGGGCGGCAAATACCGCGGGCAACGGCAAAAGTGGTTTCTGTTCCGATTTGACGGTGACGATTCGCAGGTCAATATCGCCCGCGCCCATCCTGAATTCGCCGAATGGCGCTGGATCACCGCCGCCGAGATGCTGGCCGCAATTGTTCCGTTCAAACGCCGGGTCTATGAGCAGGTCATCGCCAGCTTTCGGGCCCATCTGGCCTGAGAACCGTAACGGCGGCGCCAATTCAGGCCAATGCCCAGAATACGGACCTTCCTGGAGCCCTTGAGCGAAATCAGGGCCAGTATCTGTTTGCAACTTGCCTTTTTGCGACATGCATGACACCTAAATGCCCAAACTGCGGAAAGCGCCAAGGCCAAAACACCGATGACGGCGCGGTAGGAACCTTTTTGAGAATGATATGACTACGCTTTACCTGCATATCGGCAACCACCGCACCGCCACGACATCGATACAAGGGTTCATGCTGGCCAATTGGGAAGCCTTGGTGGCGCGCGGGGTGCTGCATCCCATGCGCATTGGCCGCCACTTTGCGCTGTTCAACGCGATCTTTGCCGGCCGTCGCAGCGTGAAAGAGGTGGCCGAGGACCTGTTGGCCCGCGTCCAGAAACAACGGGCACCCATCCATTCGGTTATCCTCAGCGATGAAGATGTGTGCATGCGCACCGACCTGACGCCATTGCAAGAGTTCAGCGCGTATTTTGAC
>JBAXXO010000227.1:0-5252 GCA_037127855.1 Alphaproteobacteria bacterium | reverse complement strand
GCTCTAGGGCGGCGGTCGGCTCATCAAGATCAAGCACCGGAGCGCCCCACATATAGGCCCGCACAATCGCCGGTTTCTGCCATTCAGCGCCCGACCATTCTACCCCGTTGCGAAAGCGTTTGCCAATCATCTGGTCATAGCCGCCCGCCATCACGACCATCATCTCGACCGCCATGCTGCTTTCGGCGGCGGTCGTGACTCGCGCCTGGTCGCAGCGCTGGTCGCTGCGCCCAACCGCGATAGTGTCCGTCGCCGTCAGATCATAGAGCGGGTTGCGCTCAATCTGAGCCCGATCGAGTGCAATCCAGCACAGGCAAGTCGTTGGTAGTGTAGCGAGTCATGTCGGGTCAGGTGAACCTGACCCGACACAACGCGCTCTAAGTTGAACATCGGAGCCTTGCCGAGGAAAGAAAAGAGGCGGCTTGGTGCAGCCGCCCCACAAACTAGATCAAGGGGCTTAGTTCAGTGCCTTGTCGGAGATGTCGTGGGTCCAGGCGCCTTCGGGCTCCTTGGTGATGACCGGGTCCGATCCGCCCGACATCAGGGTCGCGACAGTGCGCTTGTAATCGGCCTCATCCAGCGCCCCATTCGACCCTGCGGTCAGCTTGGCCACTTCGCCCATCATGAACTTCTGATGCGCTTCGGACTGGGCGCCGGTCTGATCGGCCTCCATCACGACCGCCGCCGCCGCATCGGGGTTGGCCTCGGCGTCCTTCCAGCCCTTCATCGAGGCGCGGACGAACTTGACCATCTTTTCGGAAAAGGCCGCGTCTTTCAGTCTGTCTTGCAGCACATAAAGCCCGTCTTCCAGCGTCGCCACCCCTTGGTCTTCATACTTGAAGGTCACCAGGTCTTCGGCCTTGATTCCGGCATCCAGCACCTGACCATATTCATTATAGGTCATGGTCGAGATGCAGGCCGCCTGCTTTTGCAGCAAGGGATCGACGTTGAAGCCCTGCTTCAGCACCGTCACGCCGCCCGCTGAGCCATCGGTCTTCAGTCCCAACTGACTCATCCACGACAGGAAGGGGTATTCGTTGCCATAGAACCAGACGCCCAAAGTCTTGTCCTTGAAATCGGCAGGGGACGCGATGCCGGTTTCCTTTAGACAGGTCAGCATCAGGCCGGAATGCTTGAAGGGCTGCGCGATATTCACGAGCGGCAATCCCTTTTCACGGGCAGCCAAAGCCGCCGGCAGCCAGTCGACGATCACATCCGCACCGCCGCCCGCAATCACCTGTTCGGGCGCAATGTCCGGGCCTCCCGGCAGGATCGTGACGTCCAGACCCTCGTCCTTGTAGTAGCCTTTGGCCGCGGCCATGTAATAGCCGGCGAACTGGGCTTGTGTGACCCATTTCAGTTGCAGCCTGACCGTGTCATCGGCCTGCGCCGCCGTGGCCAGCGACATCGCCGCCGCCGCTAACAGTAGTTTCTTCATCTTAGCCTCCATGTTGAGTTATCTCCCCCTTTGCGAGGGATGCCAGAACGTGACGGCACGTTCCAACGCCGCCACCAAACCGTAAAACACCGACCCCGCCAGGGCCGCCACCGCAATCTCGGCCCAGACCAGCGGCAAGGCAAGCTGCCCCACCGCGGTCGAGATCCGAAACCCCATGCCCAGCGTCGGAGAGCCGAAATTTTCCGCAACGATAGCGCCGATCAGTGCCAAGGTCGCGGCAATTTTCAGGCCATTGAACAAAAACGGCATCGCGGCAGGCAGGCGCAGCTTGAACAGCGTCTGCCAGTAACTCGCCCCCCAGGTCGCCATCAGATCGCGCTGCATCCGGTCGGATGCCGAAAGCCCCGCCACCATGTTGACCAAGACCGGAAAGAACACCATGACCACCACAACCGCCGCCTTCGAATGCCAGTCAAAGCCGAACCACATCACCATGATCGGCGCGATCCCCACGATCGGCAAAGCCGCGACAAAATTGCCGATGGGCAAAAGCCCCGCCCGCAAGAACGGCACCCTATCGACCAGAATGGCCACCAGAACCCCCGTCCCCGCCCCGATCAGATAGCCCGACAAGCCGCCCTTCAGGATCGTCTGCACAAAATCCAGCCACAAAGTAGGAAGGTTCCCCGCAATCGCCCCCGCAATGCGCGACGGCGCGGGCAAGATCACCTCTGGCACGGCAAGCCCTATGACAATTCCCTGCCATAGCACCATGATCGCCAGCCCGAACAGCGCGGGAATGGCGATCCTGACCGCCCTCAGCCCGGCAAACCGCGACCGCGCGAGCCACCAGTTCACTCCCCAAGCCGCCAGCCAGATCACCACCGCCAGAAGAATGCTCATCCCCGCACCCCCATCCGCCGGATCACCACGGTTTCAAGCGTCCGCACCAGAAGGATCAACACCCCCGCCAAAGCCGCCGCCGCAAACAAGGCCGCCCAGACGATGATGGGGGATCCGAACTGAGAGCCGATCAGCATCCGCGCACCAAGCCCCTCAATTGCGCCGGTCGGCAATTCTCCCACGATGGCCCCCACCAGCGACGCCGCAATCCCCACCTTGAGGCTGGTGAACAGATACGGCACCGAGGCCGGCAGCCGCAGCTTGAAAAACCCCTGCACCTCAGATGCGTTCCAAGTTTTAAGTTGATCCATTTGCATCCGATCAGGGCTCCGCAGCCCTTTGACCATGCCAACCAGCACCGGGAAATAACTCAGGTAAGCCGCGATGATCGTCTTGGAGACCAACGCATTGGATACCCCCAGATGATCGCCAAATCCCAAACTGTTCGACAGCACCACGATCATCGGGGCTATGGCCACCACCGGCACCGTCTGGCTGATGACGGCCCACGGCATCAGGCCCAATTCCATCGTGCGGCTTTGCACAATGCCCACCGCCATCAGGATGCCCAGAAAAGTCCCCAGCACAAACCCCGAAAGGGTCGAAATCAGCGTCACGTAGCCATGGTAAACCAAAGATTTCTTCGAGGTGACATTATGCGCCGTCACCCCTTTCCACACCTCGGCCACCACTTGATGCGGCGGCGGCAGCACGGGCCGCTCTTGCGCCATCGTATCGGCCAGCAACCCCACAAACGTCACCGCAGTGCCATTCCGCGCAGCCTGATCATAGGTCCAAGCCGCGTTAAGCCAGACCGATGCGGCATACCAAAGCGCCACCATCACAGCAAGGACGGAAAGCACCGGCTTCATGACGCCGCTCCCTGTGGCCAGGCGATCATGGAAATCGAGACGATCCCCAGCACAACCCCCGCCACCTGCAACCCGGTTGGCCGCTCACCAAACACGACAAGCGCAATCACTGTGATCGCTACAAGTTGGAACACCAGCGACAAAGCCTCGGCCAGCCCCAGCCCATTGCCTTGCATCACCCGGACCATCAGCAAATTGCCCAGACAAAACGCCGCCAGCATGGCCACCAGCATGCCCACACCGCTCCCCGCCGCATAGGTCTTCTGTAGGCCGTTGGCCACCTTGAACACCCCGGTCGAGGTCGCCAGATAGAGAGGCACCACCGCGTTCAAACCCAAAATCCTTTCCTAACCGACCGGCTCGCGTGTCGGTACAGATGCCTTACGGATATCCGACGCAAAACAGACGCGAAATAGACCAAGATGTCACTCATCGCCATGCCCTGCCCTCAAGCCTTCTCGCACCCGGTGCGCAATCTGGATGAACTCATTGGTATCGCGGATATCCAAGGGCCTGTCACCCGGCAAAGGGCTGTCAATGATGTTGGTGATCCGCCCAGGACGCGGGCTCATCACCACGATCTTGGTAGACAAATACACCGCCTCGGGGATCGAATGTGTCACGAAACAAATGGTCTTCCCCGTACGCCGCCACAGCTTCAGCACCTCCTCGTTCAACCGATCCCGCACGATCTCGTCGAGCGCGCCAAAGGGTTCGTCCATCAGCAGAATATCCGCATCGAACGCCAAAGCCCGTGCAATCGACGCCCGCTGCTGCATCCCACCCGACAACTGCCACGGGAACTTGCGCTCAAACCCCGAAAGCTCCACCAACGCCAACACCCGTTCCACCCGCGCCGCCTGCTCCACCTTAGAAAACCCCATGATTTCAAGCGGAAGCGAGACATTTTTTGCTATCGTCCGCCACGGATAAAGCCCCGCCGCCTGAAAGACATAGCCGTAAGCCCGCTTCCGGCGCGCCTCATCCGGCGTCATCCCGTTCACCGTCAAAGTCCCGCCCGTCGGATGCTCCAAAGCCGCAATCGCCCGGAGGAACGTTGTTTTGCCACAACCACTTGGCCCGATGAAGCTGACAAACTCGCCCTTGGAAATGGTCAGGTTGACATCCTGCAACGCCTGCACCGGCCCGTCACCGGTCTGGAACACCAGATTGACGCCCTTGGCCTCGATCACCGCAGCACTTTGCATATCCGTCCTCAAACCGCATCGAACGCTGGCATAATCGGTTGCAAATGTCGCATTGTCATGCCGCGGTTACGGCACCATGGCACAGTGCCTCTACTTTTCGACCTGCCCGCCTCGGGCAAGCCAATGAAAGCCAAGGGAGCACTGCCATGACGACCACCGAAGAGATGATTGCTGCTGTAGAATCCACCGCCGAAGCCACCATGGACTCTGTCATCACCGCCGTCGATAACGGCATGCCGGGTATGTCCGAAGACATGCCGGCTGCTGCGGAAGAAACCGCTGCAGAAGAGTCGACCGACGAAGACGAAGACGACGACGAAGACGACGAAGACGAAGACGAAGACGACGACGAAGACGACGAAGAGTCCGAAGACGCGGCCGACCACGAAGAATCCACCGAAAAAGCTGACGAGTCCACCGCTGCCTGAGTGAGCACAAAAGGCAGGGCCGCGCCCGGAAACAGGCGCGGTTTTTCTTGTAAAATCAAACATTTGCACCCCATATTGCCACCCCTGACTGACATCCCGCAGACGCCACCCGTCGTCTGTGGAACAGGCCCATCTCTGCGCCATCATGGTTAACGAAACCATTGGAAGGGCCGGCGTGAAGGAATGCCGCAGGTTCCGTCCTTCCGGACTTTACACCAAAAAACAATGGTTTACCTTTAGTGACGGCATCGACCAATAGTCGGCGGGCTCCGGCGCCATTTGCAAGCACCTGCTGACCATCCCCCCCGGCGGCCGCGCCAAAGCCAACAAACATAGCACCCACGAGACCGCAATCTAGATGCTGGAGGGGGTCACGGTAATGCACTGGGGCCAAGCCCTTGAACACACAATGGAAGTTACAGCCGGCGACATCCTCTACATC
>JBAXXO010000226.1:0-5255 GCA_037127855.1 Alphaproteobacteria bacterium | reverse complement strand
GCGTCACATCATAGGCAATCCCAAGCGCCCGCAGCCGTCGCAATTGCTCGCCCATCGCCGACCAGATCGACAGGTCGCCCGAATGCAACCGTGCTACATCTTGCCCCTGCGCATCAGCGGCAGAAATCTCGGCGATGATCTGGTCCAACGACAGCGACGCGGTATTCATCACCCGCGCCCCCTGCGGGCAAAGGGCCAAAATCTCCACCGGCACCAGCGACCCAGCATACAAACACACCGGGCTGGCGGCAATCAGATCGCGCCCCCGCAGCGTCAACAAATCCGCTGCACCCGGCCCCGCACCGATGAAATGCACTGTCATCCGTCCACCCCCCACTCGCCTCGCGCCTTAGCGACGGCCACGACAGCCATTCCGTCGGGCGATACACTTCGCCCTGCCACCAATACAGCGCCCGGTCCGGCTGCGGCCAAAGCCGAGGCCTCGGCCACCGATCCCGTTCCATACAACTGCCGCACTCGGTCTGACCCCGCGCGTGCCGAAAGTCTGTCTCGCGGCACAGCGATCACCGGCAAATTCAACAGCAGCCCCAACTCCGTCAATCCCCCGGACTTGGCAGCAACCGTCGCCAAAGCGTCCACATGCCCGCCGGCCAGAGTCAAAGCCGCCATCAAACTGTCCACCCCCGCGCCCTTGCGAAATCCAAATCCCGCCACCCTCACAGAACGACACTCCACTGCACGACCGGCCGCATTGGCTGCCAACCCGTCCGACGGCCCAAGGGGGCCGCTTCAGCCAATTCCACCCGCAGCAAAGACCCCCCCATGCACCCCTGCCACTGCGCCAACAAGGCCTCTGATTCCAACGTCACCGCATTGGCAACCAGCCGAACCCCCGCAGGCAACCTTTGCCACAGCGCGTCAAACAGCCCCGCAGACGCGCCACCCCCGACGAATACCACGTCTGGCACCGGCAATCCCTCCAACCCCTCCGGCGCCCTTGCCTGGTTGACAAAGAACCGATGCCCCACCCCAAACCGCTCGGCATTGCCGCGCGCCCGGTCCGCCCGGACCGCGTCCGCCTCGATGGCATAGGCCATGGTCGCAGGTGCCGCCAACAGAAACTCGATGGAAACCGACCCCGATCCGGCCCCAATATCCCACAGAACCTCGCCCGCACGCGGTGCCAAAGCGGACAATGTCAGCGCCCGCACCGGGCGCTTGGTGATCTGTCCATCATGGTCAAACAGGCGATCCTCTAGCCCCGAACAGCGCGCCAACCCGCGCCCGACCGCCGCTATAGCGACGCAAACCGGGGCCGAAACTGCAATTATGTCATGGTTTTGCGCTATAAAGCTGAAACATGTCTCCCGCGGACCACCAAGGCAACTCAGCGCCTGAACCTGCGACAAGCCAAACCCTGCCGAAACCAGATACGTCGCCAGTTCCCCAATAGCCGCCCCATCCCGCAGCAGGCAGATCACGCGTTGCCCCTGCGACAGAACTGGCCGCAACCGTTCCAAGGGTGCTGCATGCAGGCCCAGACAGATCACCTCCTCCAACCGCCAACCCAAGCGCGACGCCGCCAGCCCAAAGCTGGAGGCCGCCGGATAGCAGACCCATTCCCCTGCCCCGATCACCGCCGCCAGCGACCCACCGACCCCATACCAGAACGGATCGCCCGAGGCCAAGACCACCACGCGCCGCCCGCGTTGGGCCAGAACGGGTGCCACTGAAAATGGCACTTCCCAAGCCTTGCCCTGCACCCCCAGCAATTCCAGATGCCGCAACGCCCCGAACACAAACTCAGCCCCCGCAAGCGCGTCGCGGCTTGCCAAGCCAAGGCCCGCCAGTCCATCTTCTCCGACACCAATGATCGTCAACCAGGGGTCAGCCATGCAACGCGTCCTTCTGCTCGGCGGCACAACCGAAGCCAGCCTGCTGGCCCGTGCCCTTGCCGCGGCTCGGATCGACGCTGTCTTTTCCTATGCGGGTCGCACCGCCAACCCCGTGCCGCAACCCCTGCCCCAGCGGATCGGCGGCTTTGGCGGCATACAGGGCCTGATTGCTTATCTGGCCGACCAAAAGATCACGCATGTGATCGACGCAACCCATCCCTTCGCCGCGCAAATGAGCCATCACGCTGCTGCCGCATGTGTGACCCTTGCCCTGCCCCTCGCCGCCCTTGAGCGTCCTGTCTGGCAACCGCAACAAGGCGACAAATGGACCGTCGTGCAAAGCCTTGAAGAAGCGGTAAACCACCTGCCCTTGGCCCCCTCCCGCATCTTTCTCGCCATCGGTCGCCAAACCCTGTCGCTGTTCGCCGCCGCCCCGCATCACCACTACCTGCTGCGCCTCGTTGATCCACCCGCGGCGCCGATCTTTCCGTTTTCGACGACCGTCATCGCCCGTGGCCCTTTTGAACCTGCCGATGACCTCGCCTTGCTGCGCGATCATCGTATCACCCTCGTCGTCACCAAGAACGCCGGCGGCAGTGGCGCCGATGCCAAACTGACCGCCGCGCGCGCACTTGGAGTGCCGGTTATCATGGTCAATCGCCCCAACCCGCCCCCAAGACTCGCTTTCGCCACGGTGGCCGGGGTCCTGCATTGGCTTGGTCATCCTGCCGACCTAGGCGTGTAAACATAGGGCCCGACACGACGCGTCGCAGAACTGCCAAGGATGACAACGGTTCGCATATCCGCCATCTCGGGCAGCGCCTCGGCCAAAGTCACCGTGACCAACCGCTGATCCGGCATCGACACCGCTTGCGCAAAGCTGATCAGCCGATTTGGCGCGCAAATCCCCCGCAGCAAATCCAGCACTCTGCCAAAACCCTCTGGTCTGTTGGCCGAACGCGGGTTGTAGAAGGCCATCGCAAAATCCGCCTCGACCGCCAAGGTCAGGCGTCGCTCTATCAAGTTCCACGGCTTCAGGTTGTCCGAAAGGTTGATCGCGCAGAAATCATGTCCTAAAGGCGCGCCCAAAGCTGCGGCCGCAGCCAGCATCGCAGTTATGCCAGGTAGAACCGTCACTTGCACCGAATCGGGGTCAGGCATGGCCGCCATGGCCTCGAAGACGGCCGAGGCCATGGCAAACACCCCCGGATCGCCCGAGGAAACCACGACTACCCGCCTTCCCGCCTGCGCCAAGTCCAGGGCGTGCCGCGCCCTGTCCATTTCCACCCGGTTGTCCGATGGGTGAAAGGCCAAACCCTCACGTGGTGCAATGCGCGCAACATAGGGGATATAGCCGACGACATCCGTGGCCTCGGCCAAGGTCGTCTGCACCTCGGCAGTGATCATCGCTGCCGCCCCTGGTCCCAGACCGACGATTGTCAGGCGCCCGGTCATTCCATGCCCCCGGGTCGGCGGCCATTTCCATGCACCAGAACGATCGAGAAATAGGGGCAATCCTGCTGCCCATAGTCCACCAGCCGCCCGACCGTCTGACCGGGCATGGTGCCCCCTTCGACGATCCAGGCTTGCTCCAGCCGACCGACCTCGGCCAAAGCCGCACGGATCTTCGCCAGATTGCGACCGGTTTTCATCACCACCAAGGCATCTGCGGCCCGCATATGGGTCACAAGATCGGCCTCTGGCAAGGTTCCCATCAACACCGTCATCACATCATCGCCCCATGTGATCGGTGCGCCGGTCGCCGTCCAACAGCCCGACATGCCCGTGATACCCGGCACCACCTGCACATTCACGCGTCCGCGCAAACGATTGTAAAGATGCATGAAAGAGCCGTAAAAGAAAGGGTCCCCCTCACATAGCACGATCACGTCGCAATCGGCAGCCAGGGTCAGCAACCGCGCGGACCAATGGTCATAGAACTGCGACAGCATCGCGTCATATTCATCGCTGGCAAAGTCCAACTCGGTGGTGACGGGATACTCCATCGGATGTTCCACAACGCCCTCGGCCAACATGCCCTCGACGATCCGGCGCGCCTGACCAGGCCGACCCGCCTTGCGGAAATGCGCGACCTGCCGGGCAGATTGGATCAATCGCCACGACCGCACACTCATCAGATCAGGATCACCCGGCCCCAGCCCCACACAGATAACGCTGCCCATGTCACTCCTTACGCGCAGCCAAAGCGTTCACGGCAGCTACCGTGATCGCCGACCCGCCCAACCGCCCTGCCACGATGACCGAAGGCGCCGGTAGCGTCTGCATCAACGCTGCTTTAGACTCCGCCGCGCCGACAAATCCAACAGGGCAACCAATTATGGCTGCCGGGCGCGGGCAATCCGGGTCCTCGAGCATGTTCAGCAGATGAAACAACGCTGTCGGCGCATTTCCGATGGCAACCAAAGCCCCCGCCAGATGAGGCCGCCATAATTCAAGCGCCGCCGCCGACCGCGTGTTGTTCATGCGTGCCGCCAACGCCGGCACATCTGTTTCGTTCAGCGAGCAGATCACCTGATTGCTTGCAGGCAACCGACCCCGCGTGATCCCTTCACTGACCATCCGCGCGTCACACAGCACCGGCGCGCCCGCCTCCAACGCAGCCCTCGCGGCAATGGCAAAGCCCGGTGAAAAGTGGATATGCCGCTCCAGACCGACCATGCCGGCGGCATGGATCATCCGAACCGCGACAATCTCTTCCTCGGCAGTAAAGCGCGCCAAATCCGCTTCGGACCGGATCATCGCAAAACTTTGCAGGTAGATTGCAGCACCATTGGTTTCATAAACATGCGGCATTACAAGACCTTGAACGGGTTTGTGTCATTGTCGTATGCGCCGTATGGCAAATCCCCCGCGCGCCCATTACGGATAAGATCCCAGCCGGTCGCCGTGGCTGTCAGCGTCACATCGGTCGCAACAGGCCGCGCACATCCCTTGGCGCAGCCCGAAACATGCAGGTGTCTGCCCTGCGGCACCATCGGCGCCAGGCGTCGCGCGAGGGCGCGCGTGGATTGCAGCGCTTGCGGACAGCCGGGCGATCCGGTGCATGCCGTCACCCGCAGACGCGGATCAAAAGGGTCAAGGATGACATCAGATATGTCTACAGACCGCTTCATGTGACGCATGAATATCATCCGCCAAGGTGTTATTCGCAAATCATGATCTGCCAAATTCTGCAAAGTCAGGGCCTGCATCTGTCCGAATGGAAGCCCAATAAGCCGGCCCTTCCCATACGGCCCGCACTGCGGCGCAGGGCTTGCCGGACCCACGGCAGTTTCAAAACCCTCTGGCAATGCACGCCCCACCAGCGACCTTACACGGCCACGATCCTGTGCCACGCCCTGCGCCAGAAACCACGCCAACAAACTCCGAACGGCTCCG
>JBAXXO010000225.1:0-5266 GCA_037127855.1 Alphaproteobacteria bacterium | reverse complement strand
GGCAACAGACAGCGTCCACGACACCCGCCGCTGCCACACCGCCACGCGCTGCCCAGCTGCGCTTGGCAAAACGAAACCCTTCACGCCATCCGACACTATGGCAGGGCGTTCTGAAAGCGCTGGACCAAATACAACATCCAAAGCCATATTGAGGCGAAGATTCGGTGCCTGAAGGGTTTCGGTGAACGCGTCACTGCAAGACACAACGACAGCCAAATAGCCGAAATCCAAATGCGCGTCGCCCTGATGAACCGCTTCTAAGTCTTCGGAACAACCTCGATAATGGGTGTGGTCTGATGCCGTGGAGGAAAGGAGTCGTCACCCCTCAATCCTGAGTTGCGCAACAACGCCTGTGGGCTTATTCAGTCAAGCATAGCACAGGGTAGTAGATTACCTGTCCATGGCCGGGTATTTTGCCTTGATGCGGGCAGTCGGGGCTTTTTGCGACCGCTTGCAGATGCATTTGCCTTTGCCCCCATTGCCATTAGGGGAACCAACTTGCAGATTGTGGGCGATGGTCGGGGCGCAAGACCCCGCGCTACGGGAGACAGAAATGACGATGATGAAAACCACCCAGACCACGCTTGTCCTGCTGTTGGCCGCAGGTCTGACAGGCGCAGGTCTGGCCGGCTCCGCCAACGCCGAAGAGATCAACGCCCTTGTCTGGTGCGACCATACAGACCCGGCTTTGCTGGACCCGTTCACGACCGCCACCGGCATCAAGGTGAATGTCAAGGATTATGAAGGCACCGCCGCCGGTCTTGCCATCTTGCAACAATCGCAGCCTGGCGACTGGGATGTGCTGGTGGTCGATGCCGTGGACGTGGGCCGCGTGGCCGATATGGGTCTGTTGGCCGAACTGCCCGCAGACAAGCTTGCCACCGCCGACTTTTTTCCCGAACTGGTGATGCAGGAAGCCAACAGCCGCAATGGCAAGGTCTATGCCGTGTCCGAGAAATTCGGCTACAACACCATCGCCTATGACAAGACCAAGGTCGATCCCGCCGACATGGAGGATATGTCGACCATACTGTCGGGCAAATACGATGGTCGCATTGCGATCTATGACTATTACATGCCGGTGCTTGGCTTGCTTCAGGTGGCGGCGGGCGGCAAGACTGCCGCGATGACCATCGACAGCCTCGCCGCGCTGAAAGAGCCGTTGAGGAAGATGAAGGCGGCGGCAAAATCGGTGGGTGACGTCGTGTCGTCACAGACCGCATTGGCCACGGGTGAGGTGGATGTGCTGATCGGCGGCGGCGAATGGCTGACGGCGGTTCTGGCCTCGGAAAATGCCAACCTGGACTGGACGATCCCCAAACAGGGTGCGGTGCGGTGGTCGCAATCGCTGGGCATCCTCGCCGCCAGTACCAAACAGGATGCGGCGCTGCAGTTCGTGAACTACATCACCAGCCCCGAGGGTCAGGCCCGTCTGGCCACGGCGTCATGCTATTGGGGGATGCCGGTAAACAAGAAGGCCGATGAGATCCTGACGCCCGAACAAAAGTCCGTGCTGCGGTGGGATCAGCAGCCCGACTACATCGCCCGCAGCCAATTGTACCCGGTGCCGGATGCCGCCCTTGACAGCGCGATGCAGGACATGTGGACCCAGATGCTGCAAAACTGATGACCTTACAATCCGGCGAACGTCGTCTGGCGCTTGCCTTCCTGACCCCCAGCTTTCTGTGGCTTGGCGCTTTCTTCTTGGCGCCCTTTGGAGTGATGGCCGTAATGTCGTCGGCCCGGATGCAGGGCCGGCAGGTGCAGTACGGCCTTTTTGCTGACAACTATGTCAAGTTCCTGACCGACCCCGCCTTGTTCAGGGGGCTGACCGTGTCGCTGGAAATCACCCTGACCGTCACCGTGATCTCGGTACTGCTGGCCTATCCGCTGGCCTGGATCATCGCCATGCAGGTCCCTGCCCGCTGGCAAAGACTGGCGCTCATGCTGGCCGTGCTGCCGTTCTGGACGTCTTACGTCGTTCGCTCTTATGCATGGCTGCTGGTGCTGGGCCAGAACGGCGTGATCAACAAGACCCTGCTCGCCCTTGGCGTCGTGGCCGAGCCGCTGGCCCTTGCCTCGACGCGCATGGCCACCGTCACGGGCTTTGTCCACTTTTTCGTGATGCTGCTGACGCTGACGATCTATGCCAACCTGATTCAACTGTCGCCCAACTATGCCCGCGCCGCAGCCGATCTTGGCGCAAACGCCTTTGCGACCTTTCGCCACATCATCCTGCCGCTGACCTTGCCCGGCGTGGTGACCGGTGCCTTTTTGACTTTTGTGCTGTGCATGGGCGACTATATCACGCCGCAAATCCTCGGCGGAAACAACGAGTTGACCCTGCCGCAACTGATCATGATGCAACTGGGTCGGCGCGGCGATTTCCCGATGGCCTCGGCGCTGTCGCTGATCTTGATGGCGGTCGTGACCCTCGCCTATCTGGCCTGCGCCCGATGGCTGCGACTGGACCGGTTATGAAGCCACTTTCTTGGGCCTACATGGCCGTGCTTTACACCTTCATCTTTCTGCCGGTCGCGGTGCTGGTGCTGTTTTCGTTTCAGGATGGCCGCCTGCCGGTGCCGCCGTTCAAGGGCCCGACGCTGAAATGGTATGCTGCGGTATTGGCCGACCGTGACCTGATGGCAGCGTTGGCCAACTCATTTGCGGTGGCACTGATCTCGTCTGCCATTGCCCTGGTATTGGGCTTCCTTGCCGCCCATGCCCTTGCCCGCACCATCCTGCCGGCCTCAGCGCTGATCCGAGCGCTGATCATCGCGCCGATGACCGTCTCGACCCTGATCATCGGCCTTGGCCTCTTGATCGTCTTCAACAGGCTTGGCTTGCCACCGTCGCTCTGGGCCACCGGGATTGGCCATGTCGTGCTGAACTTGCCGCTGTGTTTTGCCATCCTGTACGCCGCCATGGGTGACCAGCAACGCAATGTCGAACGCGCCGCCCGCGACATTGGCGCGTCCGAATTGCAAACCCTGCGCCTGATCACCGCCCCCATGCTGACCGCCCCGCTGCTGGCCGCCTTCTTCTTGTCCGTCACATTTTCATGGGACGAGTTCATCATGGCCTTTTTGCTCACCCGCTTTGACGTCACCCTGCCGGTGGAAATCTGGTCGATGCTGCGCTCGGGCCTGTCGCCCAAGACCAATGCCATTGGGTCGCTGGTCTTTCTGACATCCACGACGCTTCTGATCCTGTTTGAACTCACCGCTTTGCGCGGGCGCAAAAAATGACCGCCGAGATCACCATCATCGAGGTTGTCCAGCATTTCGGCAGCTTTACCGCCCTCAAAGGCATCAACCTGCACATCAAGGCGGGTGAGTATATCGTGCTGTTGGGGCCCTCAGGCTGCGGCAAGACCACGCTTCTGTCCATCCTCGGCGGCTTTCTGACCCCGACTTCGGGGCGTGTTCTGATCGGCGAACGCGACATGACCGATGTGCCCCCCAAAGACCGCCCTACCACCACCATGTTTCAGGACTATGCCCTGTTTCCCCACATGACCCTGCGCGACAATGTGGGCTTCGGCCTCAGGATGCGCGGCCAATCCCGGGCACAGCGCGACGTCCGGGCCGACCAGATGCTTGACATGGTGGGCCTGCTGCAAAAGGCCAGCGCGCGCCCGCACGCTCTGTCGGGCGGCCAGCGTCAACGCGTCGCCCTCGCCCGGGCGCTGGCTGTCGACCCTGATGTCGTGCTGCTGGATGAACCCCTGGGCGCACTCGACCTCAAACTGCGACGCGCCATGCAGGATGAGTTGAAACATCTGCAGCGCCGCCTTGGCACTACCTTTGTCCATGTGACGCATGATCAGGACGAGGCGATGGCGCTGGCCGACCGCGTCGTCGTGATGCATCAGGGCCAGATTGAGGATTCCGGCCCCCCCGCCCGCATCTACCTGTCGCCCGCCACCCTGTTCACCGCCAATTTCATGGGCGAGGTCAACCTGATCCCGGCCAAAGCCACCCCCGATGGGTTGCAAACCATCCTGGGGCTATTGCCGGTAGCCGGCCCCTCTGGGACGCTGTGCCTGCGCCCCGAAAGCATAGGTTTCAGTGGACACATTCCGCTTGGACCAGCCCACCTGACCGATTGGGCCTTTGCCGGTACCCATTACCGCTGCCACTTTGCCCCGCTCGCCGCACCCGACCTGCCGCTGATCGCCCATCTTCCCGCCGGTAGCCCGCCCGCGTCTGACAAGCCCCACAGCCTTTATGCCACAACCTGCACGGTGATCCCATGACCCCAACAGCGCGACCGCCCCGCGCCGCCGCGACCGACTGGTACCGCATCCGGACCCTGTCCGATGGCGTAACGCGGATAGACGAGCCGCATATCCGCGCGCTTTATCGCTGCAACATTTGGCATGTTCGGGGCCGCGACCGCGACATGATGGTCGACAGCGGCATGGGCGTCGTCCCGCTGCGCCAGCATGTCGCACTGTTGTCTGAACGACCGCTGGATGCCGTCGCCAGCCACACCCATTTCGACCATATCGGCGCGCATCACGAATTCCCCTGTCGCCTGTGCCATGCGGCCGAGGCGCATCTGCTGTCCGCGCCCACCCCAGCCAACACCTATGCCGACCGCTATGTGACGGACGCCATCTTCACCCGACTGCCCCCCGAACCCTATGCCTCGACCGCCTATGCTGTCCGCGCTGCCCCCGCGACTCGCATCCTGCACGACCATGACGTGATCGACCTCGGCGACCGGCATTTTCAGGTGATCCACACCCCCGGGCATTCCCCTGGCGGCATCGCCCTGTTCGAGACCGCAACCGGCATCCTGTTCTCGGGCGACATCGTCTATGACGGCGAGCTGATCGAGGGCACCACCCCCCGCGAGCAAACCGACTACCACGCCTCAATGACCCGCCTCCTGGCCCTGCCGGTCCGCGTGGTGCATAGCGGCCATTTCCCCAGCTATGATGGTGCTCGCCACCGCAGCATCATCCGCCAATGGCTCGACGCCAAAGACGCCTCCTGACCCGGCCCAAGATGCGGACCACCAACCCTTTCACTTTGGCTCAAATATTCATTTCCTGCCCTTTCCGCACGACCCTTCAGCAGGCAAGCTGCAGAACCGGATCACTCTCGCCCGGAACCCGCCACAAACCGACCCCGACTGAACATCGCCTCCTTCGCCGCCCCATCCTCTGCCATCCGCCGCCCGAGCTGCACCTGCCAGATCAAATGCGCGCCTCAGCCGAATAACCGATAAGCATCATATTTTTTTATCTATCTATATC
>JBAXXO010000224.1:0-5320 GCA_037127855.1 Alphaproteobacteria bacterium | reverse complement strand
TCGAGCCCGGCCTCGCTGCGGCGTTCTGACATGCGCACCAGCAGGCTTTCCAGCTTGCCACGCCGCGAGATGCGGACCTCGTCCTGAACGGCGGCACCGGTGCTGGCTTGCAGCCGCAGGAAAAGCGCCGCGAATTCGGGCACGGCATCCGAGATTACCGCGTGATTGGCGCTGTCATCAGGCAAGGCCAGCATGCGGATCGCGGCACGGTTGACAAAATCGATGCGGCCCGACGCATCGAGGCCGACGACACCCGCTGTGACGTTGGACAGGACGGAATCGAACAGACGGCGCTGGGTTTCGGTGCGGTCATGGCCCAGCATCAACGCCTCGCGCTGACCCTTTAGCTGGCGGGTCATCTGGTTGAACAGGCGACCAAGCATGGCAATTTCGTCATCGCCGTCTTCCTCCATCACCTGCACGTTCAGATCGCCGTCCCCGACACGCTGCGCAGCGCCTGCCAGACGGCCGACCGGACGGCTGAGGCGTTCGGCGAACCACAGGCCCGCCCAAACCGCCGCAAGAATCAAGATCACCGCAAAGCCCAGATACAGCAGGCCAAACTGGAACAGGATCGTGCCACGGTCCGCTTCAAGCTGTTGATAAAGGGCGGCGGTCTGCTGTGTTTTATCCAGCAGGCCAAGAATCTTGCCATCGACCGCGCGCGACACATATAGCAGACGGTCGGGGAATTCGGTCAGGTTGACCAGTGCGCGCAACTCATCGTTGGGCCAATCCGTGATCAGCACCACCTGCCCTGCCTTGGCCGCGGCGATCTGGTCGGCAGTGGGTTCTTCATAGTCAAACAGATAGCTGCGTTCGCCCCGGGTTTTCAGCGTTCCCGCCGCATTGATCAGAAAAACCTCTTTCAACCCGCGCTGGATCGAGGACTGACCCTGCGCCAAAAGTGGCCGCACCGTGTCGTTATCAATCAGAAAGTTCGCCTTGGACGCCTGATCGAGAAATCCTGCCAAGGCGGTCGCATCCTCGGTCAGGGTGGCGCGTTGTTCGGCCTCATAGGCCTGCGCCGCGCCCAGCGAGGCGCCGATGACCTGACTGACGCGGTCTGAAAACCAGCCCTCCAACCCGATATTCACGGTCAGCACGCCAAAGACAGCGACCAGAACCGTGGGGATCAGGGCGACGATGGCAAAGACGCCGGTCAGGCGCAGGTGCAGGCGTGACCCGGCCGACTGTCTGCGCCGGTCCGACAGCATCTGGATGATTCGACGCAAGACCAGTGCGGCCACGACAAGAATGTAAACCAGATCGGCCAGCAGGATCAGCCGCAGTGTAGGCGAGGACGCGCCCTGATTGAACGGCACCAGCGCCAGAAAGGTCGCAACCGTCAGCAAGGGGCCGAGGAAAACCAAGCCAAAGGCCATACCATTCTGGATCTGGCGCTGGCGTCGCAGGCGCGACAACCGGGTCAGCCAATGGCTGGCTGTGGCAACTTTCTGCACGCATCGGCCCCTGCTTTTGGGCCAGACCATGTCCTGCCCGCCACGCCCGGTGTCTTTCGGACCCGTGTGATCCGTCACACGCTTTATGTGGCCGTTTTACATCAGTTTGCGGCGCCGTGTCACGCGGATATCGAGGTCGGTGATCTTCTTGCGCAAAGTATTGCGATTTATCCCCAGAAGGTCGGCACATTTAGCTTGGTTGCCGGCGGTGGCATCAAGGGCAATCTCGATCAACGGCAGTTCTATTTCGCGCAATATGCGGCCATAGACGCCGTTTGGCGGCAATTGGCCGTTGTGCAGGTCGAAATACCGCTTCAGATGCCGCGCGACCGAGGAGGACAGTTTTTCGTTCTCGATCACGCCCGCCAGCGCGGGTTCGGTCGGCTGGGCGCCGCCAAGGGCCGCTTCCAGCTCGGGCACTGTGATATCAGGGTCTGATGAGGTGACAAGCAGACGTTTCAGAACGTTTTCCAGTTGGCGGACATTGCCGGGCCATGGATGAACGCGCAGGATGTTGCGGGCGTCGACCGACAGGCGGCGGGTCGTGCCGATGTCACGTTCGCCACGGCTGAGAAAGTGATCGGCCAGCAGGCTGATATCTTCGACCCGCTCGCGCAAAGGCGGCACGGTGATGTTCACGCCGCCCAGACGGTAGAAAAGATCCTTACGCAGATGCCCGTCATCGACCCGCTGGGCGAGATCGACCTGACTGGTGGCAAGGATGCGGGGCGCATGGCTGTCGGCGATGTCGAGCAAGCGCACAAGGCGGGCCTGACCATCATCATCGAAATCGGCAACCTCGTCGATCAGCAGCGAGCCGCCGCGCGCCTTGGCCAGCAGGGTCGCAATACCATCGACGCCCGCAAGTTCGGCAGCTGTGGCCAGCATGAAGGGTTGGCTGCGGCGGTCGGAAAAATCGTGGATGGCGCGGGCGATCAGGCTTTTGCCTGTCCCAGATTCGCCACTGATCAGCACAGGCAGGTCGGTGTTCATCACCTTGGCGACCAGCCGGTACAGGGCCTGCATGGGGGCGGTCCGGCCCACCAGCGGCAAGTCGTCGCCCGGTTCGCGCGGGGTTGCGACCACGGCTGCGGCCACGCGGCGCTTCTGATCGAGCGCACGGGCGGAACGTTTCATCAGGTCTGGCAGGTCAAAGGGTTTGGGCAGGTAGTCATAGGCCTCGGCCTCGGCGGCCTGAATGGCGGTCATGATCGTGTTCTGGGCCGAGATGATGATCACCGGCAGGCCGGGGCGGATCCGGCTGATGCGGGGCAGCGCCTCGAGCCCATTGCCGTCGGGCATGATCACATCCGAGATCACAAGGTCGCCCTTGCCCTCTTCAACCCAGCGCATGAGGGTCATGAGGCTGGACGTGGCGTGAACCTTGCAGCCCGCGCGGGTCAGGGCCTGGGTCAGGACCGTGCGGATCGTGCGGTCGTCATCGGCGACCAGAATCGTGCCATCCATCAGACTTTCTCCTTGGGTTCTTTGGGGGACATCGGCAGTGACAGGCGAAACACCGTCTTGCCGGGCACGGAATCGACAGAAATCCAGCCACCATGGTCCGATATGATCTTGGACACCAGTGCCAGCCCGAGGCCCGTGCCGTTTTCGCGGCCTGAGACAAAGGGTTCAAAGATATCTTGGGCGATGTCGGCGGGGATTCCCGGACCGTCATCGATGATTTCAACCTGCAATGGCAGGGTGGCATTGGAGCCGTCTTTGCCGCGCAGGCGCAGCGAGTGGTCGTAAAAGGTGTGCAGGCGGATGGTACCGCGGCCTGGGTTCGGGCGGTCTTTGGCAGCCTCGGTCGCGTTCTTGATCAGGTTCAGAAAGACCTGCATCAACTGGTCCGGATCGGCAAAGGTGGTAGGCAGCGAGGGGTCGTAATCCTCGATGAACAGCATCTGGGCAGCATAGCCCATCTGGGCTGAACGGCGGGCACGGTCGAGGGCGTCGTGGATGTTGATGGCACGGCGGTCGGCGGGCCGTATGTTGCCGAACTGCTCGACCTGTTCCAGCAGTTTGACGATGCGGCGCGTTTCCTCGACGATCAGGTCGGTCAGTTCGCGGTCTTCGGTCGACAGGTTCATCGACAGCAGTTGGGCAGCACCCGAAATGCCGGCGAGGGGGTTCTTGATCTCATGCGCCAGCATTTCGGCCATGCCGATGGCGGATTTGGCGGCGGACGAGGCGCCGCGGGCCCGGCCGATTCGGTCGGCGATGACGCGGGGCGAGATCAACATCAGCAGGGTCTGCGGATCGTCTTGCAAAGGGGCAATCTGAATGGTGCAGGAGGTGGTCTGACGGTCACCGAGGGCAAAGGTGACGTCGTTAAGGTAGACGCCGGATGCGTTGCTGCGGCATCGTGCGAGGGCCTGTCGCAGCGTATCGTCCGTGGCAATGCGCTGGGTCACAGGCTCGCCCACCACCATGCGGGCCGATGTGTTCAGAAAATTCTCGGCGGCAAGGTTGACATTGATGATGCTGTCATTGGGGGCGATCAGCAAAGCGGGCATGGGCAGCGATTGCCAGATGGTGTCGGCATTGATCGAACTCATGCCGCCCGCCTTTCGCCATCGGTGAAGATGCGGGCGATCAGGGTCTGTGCGGTGGTGGGGTCTGCAGCGGTGACAAGGGCCGCGCGGTCCGCGCTTAGCCCGGCGGCGTCGAGATACCAGCCCAGATGCTTGCGGGCCACACGCAGGCCAAGGTTGGGGCCGTAAAACGCCAGAATGGCCTGATAATGCTGCCCGACAAGTTCGGCCAGCGCTTGACCTTGTGGCACAACGGGGGCGGCGGTGCCAAAGAGGGCGTGGGCGATCTGGGCCAGCAACCACGGCCTGCCCTGCGCGCCGCGCCCGATCATGATGCCATCGGCACCCGACTGCGCGAGTGCCGCCCGCGCCGTGGCGATGTCGACGATGTCGCCATTGGCAATGACCGGGATGCGCACCGCGGCCTTGATCGGCGCTATCGCCGCCCAGTTGGCCTGGCCCTTGTAAAACTGACAGCGTGTCCGACCGTGGACCGTGATCATCTGCACGCCCGCCGCCTCGGCCATCTGGGCCAGTTGCGGCGCGTTCAGGCTGGCATCATCCCAACCGAGCCTTGTTTTCAGCGTTACAGGAACCTTGACCGCCGCCACCACGGCCTCGATCAGCCGCAGAGCATGGGCGAGGTCTTTCATCAGGGCCGATCCGCAGGCCCCGGTCGTGACGCGTTTGGCCGGGCAGCCCATGTTGATGTCGATGATCCGCGCACCCTGCCCTTCGACATAGCGCGCGGCCTCGGCCATCCAATACGCGTCGCAGCCGGCCAGTTGCACGGCGGTCGCGGCCTCGGACATGCCCAGTTCGGCCCGGGCGCGAGCAAGCGGGCTGGCCTGTACCACCTCTTGGCTGGCGACCATTTCGGACACGACCAGCCCCGCGCCAAAGGACGCAACCTGCCGCCGCCACGGCAGATCGGTAATGCCAGCCATCGGTGCCAATAGCACGGGCGGGCAGATCTTGTGCGGGCCAATAACAACGTCGCGGGATTTCATGTGCTATATCTAGGCTGGCAGTTGGCAAATTACAAAAACAAGCGACGATTTTCTGCCCGAATTTAAAGCAGGGGTGAAAATTTAGGCAGATGCCGCCGGAACGCAGATACTGCCGGAATATTGTCAGTCACGGATGGCTGCCTTATGCAGGAGGCAAGCGCCCCGCCGGGCAATGCCGGGGCGCTATTGGGGAGCGGATGATATCTACAGACACAACGGCGGTCATCATCGTTGCCGCCGGGCGTGGGCTGCGGGCGGGTGGTGACATTCCAAAACAATGGCAAGACCTGGCCGGGCGCCCATTGCTGAT
>JBAXXO010000223.1:0-5339 GCA_037127855.1 Alphaproteobacteria bacterium | reverse complement strand
GGCGTTGATGTCGGCCACGACTTGTTTGCGGGCCTCGAACCGGTCCAGCCCACGGTATTTTTCGGGGACGAGGTTCAGGCTGTCAACCTCGGCTTCTGTCGTGGGGCTGCCAGCGGCGATCTCGCGGGCCCTCGCCACGGCTGTTTCATAGGGCGCACCGTCGGCGCGCATCTGGGCGCGGGTGTCCATCAGGCGGTAGCAGGGCAGGTTGTGGCGTTTGGCGACGGCGTAGTCGTTGAAGTCATGCGCGCCGGTGATTTTCACAGCACCGCTGCCGAAGGAGGGGTCGGGGTAGTCGTCGGTGATGATGGGGATCAGGCGGTCGCAAAGCGGCAGCTGGACCATCTTGCCCACGATGGGCGCACAGCGGCTGTCAGAGGGGTGGACGGCCACGGCCCCGTCGCCGAGCATGGTTTCAGGCCGGGTGGTGGCGATGGAGATGTAGTTGCGCCTCTCGCGCAGCGTCACCACGCCTTCGGCGTCTTTTTCAATGTATTCATAGGTTTCCCCGTCTGCGAGGATATATTTGAAATGCCACATATGGCCTGCGACTTCGGTATTCTCGACCTCGAGATCGGAAATCGCGGTTTCAAAATGCGGGTCCCAGTTGACCAGACGTTTGCCGCGATAGATCAGTCCCTTGTTGTACATGTCGACAAAGACCTTGATCACGGCGTCGTGAAAGTTGCCTTCCTCGCCCGCTGGCGCCGCAGGCGCGCCTGACATGGTGAACGCCTCGCGGTCCCAGTCGCAGGACGCACCCAGCCGCTTTAACTGGCCAATGATGCTGCCGCGCGAGGCCTGTTTTTGCTGCCACACCTTCAGGGTGAACGCCTCGCGGCCCATTTCGCGCCGCGTGGCGTTGCCGGTCCGCGCCAACTCGCGTTCGGTCACCATCTGGGTTGCAATCCCGGCATGGTCGGTGCCAACCTGCCAAAGCGTGTCATGGCCTTGCATGCGATGCCAGCGGATCAGAATATCCTGAAGGGTGTTGTTGAAGGCGTGGCCCATATGCAGCGAACCCGTGACATTGGGCGGCGGGATCATGATGGAAAAGGCGGGCGCGCCCGGTTTGGCATTGGCCCCGGCAGCGCCGACCTTGGCCTCCTCCCACATGGCGGAAATGCGGGCCTCGGCCTCGGTCGGGTTGAAGGTCTTTTCCATCGGCATGGCAGGGCTCCACTTGATCTGGGCCCTGCTTTAACGGCTGACAGCCAAAAGGCCAAGCGGCTTGGGTCTGACCATCGGCAAATACTGGTCCTTGGTTGACCGGCCTTGACGGGTGGGCCTTCGGGGCGCGGCCTCGGTCAAGCGGGGCCGACGACGGCCACCGCGGCGCCCTGCGAGTCTTTGATCTGCAACGTAAAGGCCCCGCCGGGCACTTGGTCGGGTCCATGCACGACAGTGCCGCCGGCCTCGGTCACTTTGGCCACCATGGCCGCGACGGAAGCTACGCCGAAATAAGGCGTCCAATGCGCGGCCATCCCCGGCATTGCGCAGGTGCCGCCGATGTCCTGACCGTTCACGGCAAAGATGTGATAGGTCATGTCGGCCCCCATGGGCACCGTGGCGGACTGGACCCAGCCAAACAGCGCGCCTTAAAACGCAAGGGCGGCAGCGGGGTCTTGGGTGATCAGTTCATGCCAGTTACCATGGCCGGGTTTGGTCTGGTCAAAGGCACCGCCAGTGCCGCCGGGCAGGGGTTGCAAAAGGCCAAAGAAGGCACCCTGCGGGTCAATCAGCAGGGAAAAACGCCCGGTGCCGGGGATGTCGCTGGGCGGGACGACGGTGGTTGCACCCGCCACCATCGCGGCTGCTGCGGTGGCGTCGCAATCCGCAGTGGCGAAATAGATGCCCCAAGCCTCGGGCTGGCCCTCGGCGGCGGTCATGAAACCGGCGATCATGCTGCCATCCAGCGTCGCCACGCGGTAATCCATGCCAGGCGTGCCGCTATCGGCGATGTGCCAATCGAGAAGCGCTGTATAAAAAGCCTGACTTTTGGTCAAATCGGTGCTGGCCAGTTCGTACCAGCAGGGAACCCCGTGCAGCATGGTGCAACTCCCCGTCAAACCCAACTCAAATATTGCGGCAGAATCGGCAACAACTCAATTCCAAAATGACACAGAAGGAAGATGCGGCCTGACATCGCGTCAGACGGCACGGTCGATGCGGGTGGACAGATGGATCAGGCTTTCCGATGATTTCACGCCGGCCAGTGCGCCGATCTGATCCAGCACCGAATCCAGAACCTGCGTGTTGGGGGCAGCGATGTGCATCAGCAGATCAAACCGGCCCGAGGTCGTGAAAACCCGCTCGACCTCGGGGATGGATTTCAGGCGAGCCAGGATGGCCGCCTGGGCACGGGGCTCGATGGTCAGCAACACCGAGGTCCGCAGGCGGCCTTGACGGGCCTCTTCGCCCAGTTTCAGGGTATAGCCGGCGATAACGCCGGTGGTCTCGAGCCGCTCCAGCCGGGACTGAATTGTTGATCGGGCAACCTTGAGCCTTCGCGCCAGAGTGGCCACCGACATGCGTGCGTCCGCCCCCAAAAGGGCGAGAATGCTGCGGTCCAGTTCATCCATACAGAGTGCCTTCCTTTTTCGTGATTATAACGAAAGATTCCGTCATTTATACTGTTTAGTTTTACAAAGATGTAGCGCATATGCAGCAAACTCGTTGCAGGAAAAGGGCGGCTCATACGCACCTGGCCTGGTTGGAAAAACCATGCAGGTGCCGCCGCTTTGTCAAGCAGCGCAAAGGGACTTGCATCTTGTTGGCAGAAAGGATCACGCCGATGGGACTGTCTAAATCAATATGGACCAACCCGACCGAATTTCTGCGCATGCAGCAGCCCGAAAACCCTGTGCTCTTCTTTGCGCCACAGGTCTTGCAGGCCATGGCGCGGCGGTTTCTGGATGGATTTCCCGGGCTTGTGACCTATGCGGTCAAATCCAATCCCGGCGAAGAGGTCGTCGAAAACCTGGTGGCCGCCGGCATCCGTGGCTTTGACTGCGCAAGTGCCTTCGAGATCGACCTGATCCGCCGTCTGGCCCCTGATGCGGCCATTCACTACCACAACCCTGTCCGCTCGCGTGCCGAGATCGAGCATGCCGTGGCACGGCAGATCAAGTCGTGGTCGGTCGATTCGGCCAGCGAACTTGCCAAGCTGATCGAGATGGTGCCGTCGCAGGGCTGCGAGATTTCAGTGCGCTTCAAGCTGCCGGTGGCAGGCGCTGCCTACAACTTTGGTGCCAAGTTCGGCGCGACCGAGGATGCGGCGGTGGACCTGCTGAAAACCGTGGCGGCGGCAGGCTTTACGCCGTCGATCACCTTTCATCCGGGCACGCAATGCACCGATCCCAATGCTTGGGCATCCTATATCCGCGGGGCGGCGATCATCGCGCGCAAGGCGGGCGTCAAGATTGCACGGCTGAACGTGGGTGGCGGGTTCCCGAACCATCGTGCAGTCGGCGTGACGCCGGACCTCGAGGCGATTTTTGCCACGATCAACCGCGTGACCAGCGAAAGCTTTGGCGCCGATCGTCCGGCGCTGGTGTGCGAGCCGGGCCGTGGGCTGTGCGGCGATGCCTTCGCAGTGGGGACACGGGTCAAGGGCTACCGTGATCATGCGCATGTATTCCTGAACGACGGCATCTACGGCAGCCTGTTCGAGTTCAGCCAGATCGGCATCATCGACCGCATTCAGGTGATGGATGCCACTGGCAATCTGCGGACCGGGGCGCTGCAAGGCAAGATAGTATTTGGGCCGACCTGCGACTCCGTTGACCGCTTGCCGGGCGACGTGCCGTTGCCCGATGACCTTGCCGAGGGCGATTTCGTGGTCTTTCAGGGCATGGGCGCCTATTCCACCGTCACCAACAGCCGCTTCAATGGCTTTGGTGATCTGGCGCGCTGCACAGTTCTGTCTCTGAAGCTGTGACGCCATCGCGACGACGAACCCCCGGCTGGGTGGCATCCGGCCGGGGGTTTGTGATCATCTGACCGTGTTCTTTCATCTGGGTTTCACGTCGATTTGCGGATTTTCTGTGCGTTAATCGTTTATGAGGACCTGAGGATCAGCCTGATCTGACCCAAGGGAGACACGCCGTGGCCGTGATCCAGCGTTTTCGCCATTGGTGGCGCGGCCATCCCGCCGCCATCAACACGCCAGCGGCCGTGCCGACGCCCGGGCTGGTGCGGGGGGTGGTCGATCACATCATCCTGCTGGATGGCACGTTTTCGACGCTGCAGACCGGGCATGAAACAAACATCGGGCTGATGTTCAAGTTGTTGACCGAAGGCGGGCCATCGGCGCAGCGCAATGTCTATTATGAGCCCGGCCTGCAATGGGAGGGTTGGCGGCATGGCTGGGCGATCATTCAGGGCCATGGATTCGACAGCCTGATCCGCCGCGCCTATGGCTGGCTGGCCAGCCACTATCGCCCCGGTGACCGCATTTTTCTGTTTGGCTATTCACGGGGGGCCTATGCGGTTCGGTCCCTGGCCGGAGTCATTGACCGCATAGGCTTGCTAAAGCGCGAACATGCGACAGAGCGGGGGGTGACGCTGACCTATCGCCACTACCAAAACGACCCCGCCAGCACCGCAAGCCGCGCCTTTGCTCAGCGATTTTGCCATAATGAGACCGCCATCGACATGGTCGGCGTCTTTGATACGGTGAAGTCGCTCGGCATCAAATGGCCGCTGTTATGGTTGCTGATCAAGGACAAGAACGGGTTTCACAACCACCACCTTGGCACCTCGATCCGGCATGGCTTTCACGCGCTGGCCTTGCATGAGACGCGCAATGCCTTTGCGCCGGTGCTGTGGGATTGCCCTCCGGGATGGGAGGGGAATGTCGAGCAGGTTTGGTTTCGTGGCGCGCACGGCGATGTGGGCGGGCAGGTCGGTGACAACGTGCGGGCGCGGCCCTTGGCGAATATCCCGCTGGTCTGGATGCTGGACCGGGCCGAGACAGTGGGCCTGACGCTGCCCCCGGGTTGGCAGGCCCGGTTTGACTGCGACCCCGATGCGCCGATGGTGGGCACGATCAAAAGCTGGGGCAAGTGGTTCATCATCCGCCGCAAGCGCCGCTGTTTGCGTGACGTCTCGGAACGGCTGCACCCGTCGGCGGTGGCCCCCCATGAAGGCCCGCGCCGTCTCTGGTTCGTGCGGCAGGTCTGACCTCAAAGGCGGTTGCGGCGGTCTTTGATCTGGACACTCTCACGGCTTGATCAGGCGCGACATCAGCGCATTGGTATGGTGGGTCAATCCTGAGTGTCGGATAAACCAGACTGTAACACATGGAGGCAGATAACCGTGTCAGGATACAGAGCTTA
>JBAXXO010000222.1:0-5358 GCA_037127855.1 Alphaproteobacteria bacterium | reverse complement strand
CGCTCAATCAGCTTCACACAAACAAGCAAGTTCAGCCGCGATGCGAGGATGTTGGTGGAAATGTGCTCGGCTGAGTCTAGGAACTGGCTATAGGTGCGCTGGCCGTGGATCAACAGGTCACGTATAATCAGCAGCGACCACTTATCACCCAGCACATCAAGGGCGGAGCTGATCGGACATACCGAACGCCAATCGACCTCTTGTGTCATTTCTTCCACAGATCCGCTCCCGCGATTTCCGTCATAACGATGGCGTCGCAACTTCTAAGTTCACCTAGGCCCCGAAACCGTCAGGCAAAAGCTAACCAATTCAGAGGCGGCACCATCGTAACATGCATCTTCAGTTGGCCAAGACGTGGGCCACAATCTGCCAAACATAAACAAGCATCGCAAGTTGTGCCACGGTGAATACGGCCGTGCGCAGGTAGGGAATGCCAGCGATGTAGATGGCGGCATGAAGGACTCGCGCCGTCAGCAAGACCGTCCCGGCGATTGCCGTCGTCGCGTTTGCCGCACCGGTGACGTAGGCGATGGAGATGACCGCCGCGTAGATCGCGAGGTTGTCAGCCATGTTGGCATGCGCACGGACCCCCCGTCCGCCCCAAGGAGCGACGCCTTCCAGCACAGTGTCGCGATTGTGGAAGATCCACCTTATGCCGCCGGGGACAGATGCGCGCGCGACCAGAGGCGGCAGCGTGAGGAGTTCTGTCCAAACGGCAAGGCTCAACAATATCCAAAGATCGTGCGTCATCCACTAGAGCGGGTTGCACTCAATCTGATTCAGATTGAGTGCAACCCAAGACAGGCAAGTCGTTGGTAATGTTGCGAGTCGCGTTCAATCAGGTGAACCTGATTGAACGCGACTCGCTCTAAGTCCTTATGTGGTGTGAGAGTGGGGGAACCGAAACGTCGTGCGACGCGGGTCTCCTGGTGAGAAATGGCTGAAGAACTGATCATAAAAGCGCTTGCCGTTGATCAGCGTGGATCATTTCACATGCGTTGTCGGGGCATCGTGAGCCGGCGCACCCTACTTGTGACCAAAGCCCGGGCAGTTTTACCCAGGGCAAGTTTTGCGCTGCACATACTTTGCGCGCTGAACTGCCCGTCGCCCCGGACCGACCGATGCCATGCGTCAATCAGACCCGGCTAAGGCGTCGAATTGCGGCGCTATAGAAGCAACACGCGACCGGCATCCGTCAGTTCGTTCATCCGCAGGTCTTTCAGTGGCTTATATTCCTCTGAACCATACCAAGCCTCTGCCATTTCCATCGAGGGAAAGCGCAGGATTGCGGCCCAGTTTCCAGACCAGTTCCCTTCGAGTGTCTTGGGCATGGCCGACCCCGCGATCATTTCGCCGCCAAATTCCGCGATCATGGGCATTGCGAATTGCCCGTAGCGCTGCATGGACTCGTCAAAGTCTTTGAAGTTGATTTGGACCATGAAATAGGCTGGCTTGGGTGTTTCAGTCATTGGACTTTCTCCTTGGTATGAGGTTCACTTTGCATAATTGGGCAGTCAGGCCGAAATTCCTGCTGCCATCTCCCGGAACGAGGTCTCCATGGGCGTTGGAGTCCATCGAAGTACCTTTAGCGTCGCGCTGATGTCGTAGGACACAGATTTTCCGAGGTATGGCAGCATGCCGCGCACCTCTCGGTCAAAAAGGCTCATGATTCGCAGCAGAATGCTCGGCGCCCGGCGCGAAGGGACCTTGGCATAACCCGCCTGCAGGAGGACGCGCGCCATGGTTGCCATCTCGACCGGTTGGGCAGTTGAGGCGATGAAGCGCTTGCCCGCGGCGTCTACCGCCGCAAGAGCCGCAACGTGGAGGCGGGCGATGTCGCGCACGTCAACCATCCCCATGCTCATGTCGGGGATCATCGGCATCTTGCCACCGATCATGGCCGTCATCAGGCCGACGCTCTGGCCCTCGAGTTGCGCGCCAAGCGACGGGCCGAAGACCGCGCCGGGTGCGATGACCACGAGTTCAATGTCCCCGCCCTTCGCTTCCGCCCAGGCGGCGCGTTCGGCCAGGGTCTTGCTTTTTGCATATGCGCCGATTCGGGCGCTCGTGTCAGACCATGCATCGGGTCCGTACATGCCGCTGTCCTTGCCCGAACTTATCGAAACCGTCGAGGATGTCAGCACCAGCCGCTTCACCCCGGCGCGCCTCGCCGCCGAAATCACCCGTTTTGTTCCTTCGACCGCAGGAGCGATCAAATCGTCTTCGTTCCGTGGCTCCGCGATAACGAAGGGAGACGCCACGTGCAAGACGAACCTGCAGCCCTGCATGGCTGTGTCCCATCCCTTGTCGGACAAAAGGTCGGCCTCGACGAAGGTCAACTTGTCGACCAGTGCGACCTTCGCAAGGGCGCTGCGGGTCGTTTCGGCCTTGGCACGCGATCGAACTGTGCCAACCACTTCGTAGCCCTGCTTCAGCAACTCGGCGACACAATGCTGCCCGATGTATCCCGTCACGCCGGTAACCAAAACACGGTCCATCCGTTCAACTCCTCGATTGCTGCAGGCCAGTCACTTGCATTTCGCAAGCTATAAAGCAAAACTTGCAAAGTGCAAGTAACCTTGACTCGAACGGGGTCCATTTTTTTTGTCCGATCCCGATGGATATGCTGCCTGTATCTCGGAGCCATCCGTACGCTATCCATTGTCCGACCAGCGCCACAGACGGGCCGGTTGTCCGGATCGACTTCTTGTGTTACAAAACCTAGGACAAAAGACACACATGTCCGAGGATTCATAACATTGCTTGCGATTGATCAGGGCCAACGTGCCCGCTTGATCGACTACCTGGAGACCAGTGCTCCGGCACGCTCAAGGGACCTGGCGTCCATCGGCGTGACCGGCACGGCGATTGCGCGCGCTGTCGCCGATGGCGTGGTCGTGCGTATTGGCCGGGGCCTATATCAACTGCCCGACAGTGAGCCGGATCTGAATGCGGCCCTGATCGAAATTGCCAAGCGTGCACCAAAGGCTGTCATCTGCCTGACCTCGGCGCTGTCGTTTCATCAGCTGACGGACCAGCTGCCGCGACTGGTGTGGATCGCAATCGGCGCCAAGGATTGGGCGCCCAAAATCGACTACCCCCGCATCCGGATTGTCCGATTCCGCGAACCCTACCTGACCAACGGCCTCGAGGTTCATCGCATTCGGGATGTAGAGGTGCGGGTCTATTCGGTCGCAAAGACAATTGCGGACGCATTCCGCAACCCGAAGCTGGTCGACCGATCGGTTGCCATCGAGGGCATGAAGGCGGCGCTGGGTGCACGGAAGGCCACGCCCAGCCAACTTGCTACTGCTGCGCGCGAGAATGGGGCGTGGAACCAGATGCGCCCCTATCTGGAGGCGCTGACGTCGAATGGCTAAGCAACCGAAAGACTTCGCAGCCTCTGTCCGCCAGCGTTTGCTGAATCTGGCGCGCGAGGAAGGACAGGTGTTCGATGAGGTCCTCGTTGCCTTCGGTCTTGAAAGGCTGGTTTACCGTTTGTCGGTCTCGGACTATCGCGACCGCTTCGTGCTGAAGGGCGGCATGCTGGTCACGCTATGGACGGCCGACACCGGTCGGTTCACCCGTGACATCGACTTCCTGGCCTTTGGGTCTGACGAAGAGACAGAGCTCAAGGCAGCGTTTTCAGCGATCTTCGCCATCGATGGAGGCGATGGGCTGGTCTACGACACCGCCAGCCTGACGGCCGTCGCCATACGCGAGGACCAGATCTATGGCGGGATGCGGCTTCGGACCGATGCCTATCTGGGCAACACGCGCATTCCGATCACCGTTGATCTCGGCTTTGGCGATGCCCTCGGGGATCCGAGCTACGAGATCGAGTACGGCTCTCTGCTAGACTTCCCCGCCGCGTCGATCCGCGCCTACTCTCCTGCGACAGTCATCGCCGAGAAGTTCCAGGCGGTGGTCGCTCTGGGCCTGGCGAACAGCCGGATGAAGGATCTCTACGACCTCTGGACGCTGCCAAAGTCTGTCGACATTGAGATGGCCGCTCTAGCAGACGCGATCCGGGGAACCTTCACACGGCGGGGTACAATTGTGCCTGTCTCCTGCCCAGTCGGTCTTTCGGCGGAGTTTTTCGCCGATTCGGCGAAGATGACCCAATGGCGGGCTTATTCGAATGGCACCACCCTCCAAGGAAAGCCGCTCGATCAAGTCACGTCGGAGATCTGGTCGTGGCTGGAAGCGGCCTGCAAGGCCGCATCGTGACGGCAATCAGCAGGAACGCCGCACAGACGCGCGTCGCCCCCCAATGCCTGCGGATGCCCACCAATGCACGCCTTTGCGGTTTTTCTGTTGTGGTGTTGATGTGGCGTTGATGTAGACTGCAAACGACAAAAGCCGAGCGTTACGCTCGGCTTTTAAGTGTCTGATATCTTGTAGTTTTTTGGTTGCGGGGGCAGGATTTGAACCTGCGGCCTTCAGGTTATGAGCCTGACGAGCTACCGGGCTGCTCCACCCCGCGTCTGCCAGGGGGTATAAACCCGAGTATTTTGCAACACAATCGCAAAAGAACCCGTAGACGAACAAGAACGAATGAATTTTCATCAGATTTAGGCCGTGGACCCATGGTGCGCTTTTTGGCCCGGCACCTCAGTGATCCACTTGTGGCACCAAGCAGGTGGCGCCATGACCCAGATGCTTTCCCAAGCCCAGAGCGCTATGCTATCCTCTCTCACGGCATCCCGCAAGTGGATGATTGAGGTGTGATCAGCGGCATGATCTTTGTCATTCGCCTCGGGTTGCGGTGGCGCGACCTTCCGCCAAGCTACGGACCACACGAGACAATCTAGAATCGCTTCATTCGCTGGAATGAGTTGGGCGTGGTCGGGCGCATCTTCGTCGAAATTGCCGAAGCCGGCGGCGAGACGAAAGGGATAATGATCGACGTGACCCACCTCAATGCGGGCCGGGCACCCGCCGGCCTGCTCGAAAAGGGGCTCTTTCCCGGCATATCGGACGCTACATCTGTCACGTCTCGATAGGTTGTTGGCGAGAATCCTTGATATCGGGGTTTTGCCTTTGGGTCCGAAGTGGGGGCGATGGGTGTTGTCGTGCTGCAGCAAGGGTGTGAGGGCGTCGCGGCGTTGGCCTGCGTGGGCGTAGGGCGTGGCGTAGGCCCATTCGTGCAGCGAGGTTTGGACGAAACGCTCGGCCTTGCCTTTGGTCCCTGGCATGTAGGGTTTGGTGCGTTTGTGCTTGATCCCCAGCATTCTCAGGGCCTTGGCCCAGCGATTTGACCGCAAGCTGACCCCATAAGGCGACACCACAAGCTGACCCCATTGGCGCAGGTTGACGTCGCCCACCGCGGCATCCCGCCGATCCGTCTTGATCGGC
>JBAXXO010000221.1:0-5362 GCA_037127855.1 Alphaproteobacteria bacterium | reverse complement strand
GATCGGGGGGTTCGGGGGGTTCGTGGGGTTCGGCGCGGAGGCGCGCGGCGAGGGCGGCGGTAGCGCGGGTTCGGGTGGCCGTTGTCATGGGGCCTGCTGCATCAGCCACGATCTGCATTTCGGAAAAATCACCCTTGCAATGCAAGGCAATGTCACAACCGGCGGCAAGCGACAGGGCTGTTCGCCGGGCAAGATCGCCTTGCAGCGCCTGCATGTTCAGGTCGTCGGTCAGCAACAGGCCGCCAAAGCCGATCTCGTTACGGATCACCGCAATCATGGCGGGAGATTGGGTGGCGGGGTGCTGGTCATCATGGGCGGTGAAAACCAGATGCCCGGTCATGGCCATGGGCAAGCTGTTGACGGCGCGGAAGGGCACGAAGTCTTGTGCCGCCAACTGATCACGGGTCGCGGTGACCCTGGGCAGGTCGTGATGGGTGTCGACCGTCGTGCGACCATGACCGGGCATGTGTTTGGCGACAGGCAGAACGCCCTCGGCCAGATGACCTTTGGCGACCGCCACGCAGATCGCGGCGACGGTGGCCGGGTCTGCACCATAACAGCGGTTGCGCAGAAAGGGGTGGGTTGTGTCGGTGATCAGGTCTCCCACCGGGGCGCAGTTGGCGTCGATGCCGACCGACAGCAATTCGCGGGCAATCAAGCGGGCGCGCAATTCCATGGCGCGGGCCGCATGCGGGCCTGCGGCCGTGACAAAATCGAGCGGCGGGGTCCATTCGGACCAATAGGGCGCACGCAGGCGTTGGACGCGGCCCCCTTCCTGATCGACCAATATCGGCGCAGCGCGACCCACGGCGTCACGCAGGTCACCCGTTAGCCGGCGCACTTGGTCGGGGGTTTCGACATTGCGTGCGAACAGGATAAAGCCGAGTGGTTGAAAGGCGGCAAAGAAGTCGCGTTCGTGCGGCATCAGGACCGGACCTGCGCAGCCAAAGATGGCGGCGCCCTGACCGATCTCACTCATCTTTGGGCCGTCGGGATGCAGTCGATATCATCGGCCTCGAGCACGGCGCAGAAGCGGCGCGAGTCGTCATCGCCCTCGAACCCATGCGCGCGCAGGCGGAAGAAGGTATGGCCACCCGAGGTCGCCGCCTGAATGACCATGGCCTTGCCGGCCATCACCTTGCCATACTGGGCCCGCAGATCGGCAAAACGGGCGCGCGCCTGTTCGGGGCTGTCAAAGGTCCCCAGTTGCGCCAACCGGGTACCGATCTGCAGCGTGGCGGGGTCAATTTCGGTCGTGGAGGCCGAGACAGTCTGGACTTTGGAGGGTTTGCCGCCTGCGCCGGTCCTTGATAGTCCCGAGGGCCGGGGTTTGGGACGCAGGCTGGTGGCGACAGCGGCAACGCTTGCGGCCTCCGCCTGGAGGGGGTCGGCCGTGGCGCCGGTCGTGGCGTCGACCGGGCTGACTGCGCCGTCTTGTATGGGCGCAGGGGCGTCAACCTGCAGGCTTGCAGGGGTCCCTGAGGTCGCAGTGCCGGTGATTTGCAGGCTGGCTTGCAACACGGTGGCGGCATCTTCGTCCGAACCGGTCGCGGCCATCAATCCGGCGCTGTCACCGGGCTGCAATTCGGTCGCACGCGGCGCAAGGGTCAGTTGATCGGACAGGGGCGCTGCAGTGCCGGTGGCGGCAATGGCGTTGACGGACAGGCCCTGATGGCTGGCCTGATCGCCACCCGGATCGGTGGGGGCCACACGCATCGGCCCGACCAATGCGCGCATGACGGGCACGCCGGTCACATCGCGCACCGCCAGTTGATAGCCCCAGTGGCCAAGACCCATGACAAGCGCCACTGAACAGAAGGCACCGGTCAGGTTGACCAGCCGCTTTGCCATGCCCAGCCGTGGGTCGTGCGCGCCGTAGGACGGCGTGCCATAGTCGCCTTCGAATTCATCGAATTCCAAATCTGCCATCGTCGCCTCACTGCAAGGGCGATACTTTGCCCCCCTTGCTTTATTGCATGCTCGACCCGGCGATAGCTGGAATGGCTGTTGATCAGCGCATTTCCTCGACCGGGGTAACGCCAAGAATACCCAATCCTGCCGAAATCACAACGCCCGTGGCACGCACAAGGGCGATTTTTGCCAAAGATGTGGCCGGGTTGCCCTCTTGCAAGAAGCGCAAGGAGGGGTCGTCGTTGCCCCGGTTCCATAGGCCATGGAATTCCGAGGCCAGTTCATACAGGTAAAAGGCGATGCGGTGCGGTTCGTTGCCACGCGCTGCAATCTCGACCTCACGCGGCCATTCGGCGATCTGCTGGGCCATGTCAATTTCGGCGGGGTGCGACAATTGGGTCAGGTCCGCCCGCGCGAGGGCCAGGTCGGACACATCCAGCCCTGCCTCGCGCGCCTTGCGCAGAACCGAGTTGACGCGGGCATTGGCGTATTGGACATAAAAGACCGGATTGTCTTTGGACTGTTCGAGAACGCGGGCAAAGTCAAAATCAAGGGCGACGTCGTTCTTGCGGGTCAGCATCATGAAGCGGGTGACATCAGCCCCGGCCTGTTCGACGACGTCGTGAAGGGTCACGAAAGTGCCGGCGCGTTTGGACATCTTGAAAGGTTCGCCGTTCTTGAACAGTTTCACAAGCTGGATCAGCTTGATGTCCAGCGGCACCCGACCCTGAGACAGGGCCGAGACAGCCGCCTTCATCCGTTTGACATAGCCCGCATGATCGGCGCCAAAGATGTCGATCAGGGCATCAAAGCCGCGCTGCACCTTGTCAGAGTGATAGGCGATGTCGGGCGCGAAATAGGTCCAGGACCCGTCCGATTTCATCACCGGGCGGTCGACATCGTCACCATGCGCGGTCGAGCGGAACAGGGTTTGTATGCGCGGCTCCCAATCCTCAGGCGTCTTGCCTTTGGGCGGTTCAAGGGTGCCTTCGTAGATCAGGTCAAGGTCGCGCAGAGTCTGGATGGCGGCCTCGATCTTGCCGGTGCCGTAAAGGGCGCGTTCGGATGAATAGACATCCATCCTGACGCCCAGTTGTTCCAGATCGGCCCTGATCTCGGCCATCATCAGGTCAGAGGCGAACAGGCGCAGTTCGGCCAGCCAGAATTGCTCGCCCTTGTCGAGCAGGCTGTCACCGTATTTGACCTTGATCGCCTCACCCACCGGGATCAGATAGTCGCCGGGATAAAGGCCTTCGCGGATTTCGGGCTCGAGCCCGCAGGCCTCGCGGTAGCGTTCATAAGCAGAGCGGGCCAGCACATCGACCTGCGCCCCCGCGTCGTTGATGTAGTATTCGCGCGTCACGTTCCAGCCGGCAAAGGCCAAAAGGTTCGCCAGCGCGTCGCCCACGACTGCGCCCCGGACATGGCCCACATGCATCGGGCCGGTCGGGTTGGCCGAAACGAACTCGACATTGACGCGCGCGCCCTGCCCCAGATCGGACCGACCGTAATCGGCGCCAGCGGTCAGGGCGGAACGCACGACGCCTTGCCAGACGACATCGGACAGGCGCAGGTTCAAGAAGCCCGGTCCTGCCACCTCGGCCCCGGCGATGCGGGGATCTTGGGACAGGCGCGCGGCCAAGGCCTCGGCGATGGTGCGGGGGGGCAATGCGGCGGGCTTGGCCAGAACCATGGCAGCATTGGTGGCCATATCGCCATGGGCTGGGTCACGCGGCGGTTCGACCGTGACATTGGCAAGGTCGAGCCCGGCGGGCAGCGTGCCCGCGGCCGTCATGGCGGCCAGTTCCGCCACGACAAGGCCGCGGATATCGGCAAAGAGGTTCATCTGATCAAATCCTGTTTTCTGGACTTGGGGATGCCAGAGCAGCAGGGAATGGTCAAGGACGGGGTGATTGTGTTGGCCGGTTGGGGGGGGGCAGAGCAGGGACCAAGCGCAGAAACAGCGCAAGGACCACCCTTTGACATCGACGAAATCCATGATGCGCGCCACGCGGCGACAGCCCAGCGCCGTCTTTGGTCAGGGACAGGGTCACGAAGCCATCAGCAGATGCTGACGTGCTTTCCCGTGACCATATGCGCGCGAGATATGCCTGTTTGCGTTATCTGGGTTCGGCTTTGGACTGGGGACCGGAGCGCATGTAATGGGTTTCGCGTGCACCAAAGAAGAAGGTGATCACGGCGCCGATGATCCACCACATGGGTTCGGGGATGGCGGCAAGTGCCTGCATCCGCGCCTCGAACCATGGTGGATTGATGCCTGCTACCACAAAGAAGACCAAGGAAAGCAGTGCCATCAGCGGGCGCGGCAGGCGGTTCATCGCGTCGACGACATGGTCATAGCCAAGACGTGCCTTGGGGCTGGTGGGTTCGTACTGTGGCAAAGGGGCACCGTTATCGGCCTCGATCTGCTGAACGGCGGTGCCAAGTTCGTTGACGATTTTGGTCAGGTCCATGTGCCTATCCTATTTGCAGGTGGTGGGTTTCAAGATTGCGGCGGTGACGGGGGTGGTTTTCACGGGGGCCGATACGGTCGTGGCGTTCTTCCAGCCAGCAGTACGGGCGTGATGCTCGGCCTCGGTCAGCCACAGGGTTTGGGGCAGGAATGCCTCGGCGCGGGTGATCCAGCCGCCTTTGCCACCATCGCGCCTGCGGGCATATTTGCGGCTGGCCGGGCGGGCATCGGCGAGGGCGTAGTAATAGTCGCGGCGGGCAATGCCGTAGGCATTGGCCAGTTGACCCGGTTGCACGGTGGCCATGGTCGCCGCGGCGGCGGCAGTGACCGGACCGATCAGGCCATCGGCGGTGCAGACATAGCCCCGGGCACCGAGCAGGCGTTGCAGGATCTTGACGGCAGTGGAACCGGAATTGACATACATGTCAAACAGCGCGGGTTGCACTTCGGCGGGCAGACGGGCGAGGCCGGGGCGTTCAAAGTAATGGCGGATGAAGATATCGACGGCCTGCGCCATGGTCAGGCCCTTGACATCGTCGATGTCGACATCACCGTCCCCATTGATGTCGCGGCGCAGCGCCCGCATCGTGCCGATGGTGACGCCGTATTTGGTGGCCCCACCGGGATCGGAGGAGTCGTTCACATAGCCGCCTTCGCGGGCGACAATTTCTTGAGCGATTTGCAGAACTGTTTGCATGGCGAGCCTTACACAGGGTTGAGGCCCACAGGGTCGCGATATCGGGTTAATACCTTGGTAAAGCTGCGCGCGGCATCAGAGCCGCAAAGCACATGTTTGGGCCAAAATGAAAGGGGTGTCAGCTGCCGGGTGTGGCGGCGTCCTTGTAGACGCCTTGAGCTTTGAGGGCGTCAATCACCTCTTTGGGCATGTATTTTTCGTCGTGCTTGGCGAGGATTTCGGTCGCCACAAAGCTGCGATCCTGCATCTGGCCCAAGGCGACCATGCCGGCACCTTCGGCG
>JBAXXO010000220.1:0-5400 GCA_037127855.1 Alphaproteobacteria bacterium | reverse complement strand
CTGTTCGCCCCGGACCATCGGCCCCGGTCGGCCGTCTTCACCGCCCGCGACCGCGTCGCCCGAGCCTCTTGATCAATCGCATCGCCAGAGCGCACCGGCAGCCCAACCCGCCCCGCAAACCGTGCAAGCGCCCAGGCCGTGCCCCACGTATCGGCCACCCCCGCCCGCACCGTCAGGCCCAGAGCGGCACAATCCTGCTCGACCTCGACCAGCAGCGCCGCCTCACCACCAAACAGGTGCGCACATCCGGTCAGGTCGACAACCAGCGCGGCAGGCTCCTCTTCCGCGACCCAAGGGCTGAATTTTCCCGCCCAGCGCCGCAGCACGCAAAGAAACGCAGCCTCGGCCAGCGGATCGGCGACCACGGTCTGCAAACCCGGACACATCGCCGTCGCATCGCGCAAGGGCTGACCCAAGCGCAGGCCGGCCGCCTCGGCCTCAGCGTTCAACGAGGTCAGAACCTGTGCGCCATGCTGGTTCCCCACCACGGCAAACGGCACTGGCAAAGCCACAGCCCGCCGTCGCAACACACGCTCGGCAGCCAGACGGGGAAACCATAGAGACAGGATTCGGTGGTTGGACATGTCACAATGTTCTCACATTGTTCCAGCCACGCCAAGCCTTTGCGGACCCGAGCGATAATCAGTGTTGCCGAAGCGCCGCCTTGCGACAGCGTGAAGCACGGCAAAGGGCTCCGTCCGCACCGTGAAAAACTGCCCAAAAGACCAACTTGGGCAAAAAAACGCATGAACACCTTGCCTTAGACCCCCATGATCGCTGTGTGAGTTGGGTGGGTTGTCGGCGTCACGCGTGGCAAGCGCTTGATCGTCTTGGTTGGCCAACGAAAGGCGGTCGCCATCGCGGTCAAGAATGTGTCCGGTCGCCGGCGATGGTCGAAACTGGACGGGAGGCTCACAAAGAGTCATGCAGCCTGGCAAATACCCTTGGAGTGCCGACAAGATTTACGAAGGACGTGCAGGGCGGAGAACGGTCATTCATGATCTCCTGTTCCAGCGGCCACATTGCAAAGGAACTAGACTTGGAATGTCAGCAGCCGTCGGACATACTCCAATAGGAACCCGCGGCCACTCTGGTGGAGCGGCCGCGCATAATCGTTACCGCACAAGCTCTTCGATGTCGTTCAGTTGCCAGGATTTGTCGAAATAGGCTTCGGTCGGCCCATAGAAGCGGAAGTATGGGAACCAGCCTTGGCCGGGGTTGGTCTGAATGAAGTTGGTGGCACCTTCTGGTTTCTCCGGGCCGAAAAACACATCGACCGACCCATCGGCATTGGTCACGAGGTCGGGCTTGCGCGAGGAGAGGTCGGCAGAGCCGGCTGTGGTGATGACAGGCCCGCGTGAGAGGTTGTCGTAGAGTGTGACCGACCAGAACTGCCGCACGGGCGGGCTCGGTTCAACGCGCATCCGATAGGTCTTTCCCCCGTCAAGCCAGTTGCCCGCGCTGTCCTTCGACGTTTCAAGGTAGACCTGTCCGAAGCCGAGGATACGGCCCTGCATCCCAGCAGAGTTGCCAATGGCCTCGTAGAACCATGATCCGCGTTCGTCGAGCTGAGTATAGCCCGAAGCTTCTTGGTCAAGCTCGACAAGGTTGGCATATTCCCAGTGCTTGCCGTCATAGACGGTGCCGTCCGTGAACCGTTTGTCATAGGCAATCGTCCGGGCCATCAGGTCGCCCATCTGGGCAGCCTCGGTCAGGATGGCGGACTGGCGCTCATCGGGGGCAAAGGGCTGACCCGGTACAAGGCCCAGAGGGCGGAGCATGGCGAACATCATGCGGTCGCGATCTTCGATCGGTTCGTTGGCAAACAGGTCCGACAAGTACTGCCAGTACTTGATGTCGGTCGGTTGGGCCGACTGCCATTTACGGCCGGCCACGGGGATGAAGGCGGTTTCGGGCGGCGCGTCGCGGTTGGCCCAGGCGTAGAGGCGGTGCTTCCGGATCGTCGCCTCAGCCACGGCCTTGTCTGGGTCAAGGCCACGGCTGCCGAACCAGATCTGATTGGTGGGAGAGTGAACGACGATGAAGCCTTCGGGGTTGATGTCCTGCGCACCCGGAGGGAGGATGAGATACTTTGCCCCCTGCCCCTGGTCGGGGCCGGTCTGGCCCATGTCGGTCATTGGCCGCTGCCAGATGTCCAGCACTCCGCCTGCAGTCATGCCCGCAGGAACCTCGATTACCAGCGGGCCGCTGGCCGCGAGATCCCAGAAGCTGAAGGCGTAAAGGGTTGTGATGTTCGGGGTTAGCATCCCGGCCTTGTCATCAAGGTTCTGGTACAAGACGACCGAGCCGTCGGGCGCGCCAAAACTGTTCAAATGGGCCAGGTGCAGCGCATGGAACCCAACAGCCGGCAACGCCCAAAGATAGCCCTGCGTGGCGCGCTGAAAGTCCATCTCGTCATAAAGGCGTTCTGCCGTTTTCGACGAGGGATAGCCGACATCGAAGGACAAGTCGCCGATCCGGGTTTTCACACTATCGGCCCGCGCCGAAAGTGCCGACAGACCGACCAGAATGGCAGCACCGGCAAGGTAAGGGTTGATCTTGATCACTCTGACATTCTCCGATTGAAGAGTTTGATCTGTCGTTAGGGTTGGCTGATAGTCACTCGCGCAGGGTCAGGCGTGGCAGGGTCCATGTTCCATCCAGCACCGAAGGTCCCGGCCCGTAAAAGCGACCCACGAAGAAGAACGGGCCGTCGGGCGCGGGCAGCCAGTTGGACTCGCGCTCGGGACCGGGGTTGTCATGCTGGATGTAGATTTCCAGTGAACCGTCGGCCCCTTGCTTCAACCCTGCCGTGCGGTCGCCGATCGAGTAGCGGTTTAGCGGGTTTTCGACCAAAAGCCGCTGCGGCAAATTGTACATGGTGATCGACCAGAACTGGGTGACGGGCGGCAGTTGCCCTGGCTCGAACCGCATGACCCAGTGGCTGCGACCGTCCAGAACGTTGCCGGCGTCGTCGGTCTGCTGGCTGCCATAGAACGCTTCCGCTTCCGAGTTGCCGAAGATCCCCAACATGGCACCGAAATTGCGGAACTTGATATAGTTAGGTCCCAGTTCTTGCCGTGTCCCGAAATATCCCCGCGAACTGGTTTCCTTCAAAGCCTCGGCCTTCAGCGACGCGGCGGCTTCAGCAACGCCCTCCTCGATCGCAGCGCGAATGTCCGCCGGCAGCTTGTCGGGATCGAACGGCGCACCCGGCGCGACGCCGATGCGTGCAAAGCGGGCAAACATCTCCTGCTCCGACGGAACCGTCGGCATGAAGGGCAACAAAGCGTTCAGATAGCCGATGAACCCGATTCCTTCGCCCTTTGCGGCGTCCCACGCTGGCCAATCCACCGCAGGCGCCGGCGCGGGTGCCGGCGTGCCGGCAAAACCGGACAGCGGCGTGATCTTGTAGCCGGCCTGAACGGCCTGCAAAGCGGGAATATCGTCCGCACCGAACAGTTGGGTGCGGGTCAGCGTGCCGACGAAATCGGTCTCGGACCGAAAGACTGTCGTGATCCCGTCAGGCACGATGCCATCCCAGTGTGGCCCGGCAAAGAGATAATTGCCGGCCTCCCGACCCGTCGCACGGACGCCCGTATAGGCAAAGTTGTGGGTGTACAGGTCGAACCACTGATTGACGTAATAGCGCGGCGCGGCAACGGCCGGCACCGATACGACCATCGGCTCGGCGCGCAGGTCAAGCCAAGCCCAGGAATAGGGTGTGTCGTTGTTGGGCGTCACGATATCGGTATCGACGGGCGTCGCGGATCGCGAATAATTCCGAAACTGGTTGAATCCGCCGACATAACCGGGGAAATCCTTGTTCACAGTCTGATTGTACATGGTCTGGTAGCCGTGAAGCGGGGCATAAGCGTAAAGCCAGGCTTCGGACGCAATTTCTTTTGCAACAGCCGGGGTCAAATCTTCTGCCTGCGCGGGTACGACGAGGCAAAGCAAACCTATTGCCATCCCCGCAACCGAACCAACGGCATTTTTCCAGTGCAAGCTCATTTCGCGCTCCATTATGCGACAGTCCACATTCCGTCTGGCGATGCGGTATCATAAGGGGGCTAGGACCTTTGCCCAAAGTTGTGCAAACCTTTTCAAAACTGTTAAGGAGTGAATCGGTTGGAACGCGAGGATGGGCTGCGGATCTTGTCGCAAACGGGTTGGCTAAGCACCACGCCCCCAGAGTTTCGTGATAAGGTTTTGACGGCATGCCGATGGCGCCGGGTCGAGGCTGGCGCGCTGATCACCTTAAGCGGCGAGAATGCGGCCGATGTGATCGGCGGGGCCCATGGGGTCGTGGCCTTGACAAGTGCGCTCGGCGTGCCGGACTCTTCATGGATCACATTGATGCATGCTGTGTTCTGGATCGGCTACGGGCCGATCATGTCTGGAAAGCCGCGCCGTGTGACGGCCATCGCCCGGACGGAGGTTTGGCTCGCCAGCCTTTCGCCGACCGTCATCAAATCGGCCTTGGCGCGGCGCCCGGAATGGTGGGAGCACATGCTGCCCTTGGCGCTTGAATATGGGGACTATTCGGCAGGTATCGCCGCTGACCTTGCGATTCGGGGCAGCGCCCGCAGATGTGCCGCCGTGCTGATGCGGCTTGGTGGCGTCGATCGGTTTCCCGCACAACCGGATCTCGACACCCCGATTCTGGTTCCGATCACGCAGGACGAAGTTGCCGTCGCTGCCAACCTGTCGCGGAATACTGTGGGCAAAATCCTTGCAGATTTTGCAAAGGCAGGTCTGATTGCAACTGGTTACGGGGGGATTATGCTGACCGCTCCGTCCCGTCTGATGGAATTTGTCGAGATGGGGTGATCGAGACATGAGCCAACGCGCGAAGGTCCGCTTGCGGCCGAGGTTGTGTGGAAATTCTCGCGTCAAGAGCAGGTTGCGAGGTGATGGGTTCGCAGCAGGTCTTTTTGTCTGCTTGGGTTCATGCAAGCCGCCATCGGCGTGCATATCGGGCCGGTGAGGGCATTTTTTCTTGAGCTTTTGGCGACGGTCTTTACCCCATCAGACGGGTACGGCCGCCACCTCTCGACACCGCTGTCATAGCCCTTGTCAGCCAGGGCATGCAGCTTGTTGCGCCCAAGCGCGTCTTTGGCGGCAAGCGCCATCGGGCTGAGTTGATCACGGTCGAAATCACTGTTTCCTGCGGGCCGGATCCCGGTCTAGGCAGAGATTCCTTGGTTGGCCAACGGATTTGGCTCTCGTTCGATGTTCAGGGCCTCGACGCCATCGTGGTGGTCGGGACGGGCGCTTGAAGGTCCGATGTGCGAGATGATGGGCTTTGAGGCCGCGCCAGACTGTTTCGATGTCGTTGCGTGCGGGCGCGTATGTGGGCGGTCACGCGACGCTGCGCCAAGGGGCGCGGGCGACCAG
>JBAXXO010000219.1:0-5417 GCA_037127855.1 Alphaproteobacteria bacterium | reverse complement strand
CCTTTGGCGGAAACGACGGTCAGGTCCCGAGTGACCTCGGCAGGGTCGGCAAATCTGGGCTGGGTCATCGCAATCTCCAAGAATTGCGCTCAAGCCTAGTCGTTCCGTGCCAACCTGCAAGGCCGTATCATCAAATCAGCCACGCAGATCAGACCTGAGTCTGGCCAAGCAATTCGCGGTCCGTCGCCAACGAACGTTCTGCCACACGCAGCAATCGCCCCCAGACGGCGCCAAAACTGGTGACGTCGCCACGCGTCAGACAATCGCGCACATCCCCTGCGATGGCCGCCAGGCTGACCAGCCCCAGATTTTCCGACATGCGCTGCAACCGCCGCAATTGCCGGTCCATATCGCTAAGATCATGCGCCTTCATCTGCGAGGCCAACCCGGCCATCGTCAGTGTAAGTTCCGTCAAGGCCCGCGTCACGACCTGTTCAGCCGAAGCTGCCCCCAAATTGCGATAGATCGTCGCAATCGGCTCGGCATCCTGCCTTATATGGTCATTCGGACGCAGCATCGCCACATTGTCTGCCGACATTACCCAACCTCCATTTCACACCCAAGACCGACATTGCCCCGCCATGCTGAAGATTTTGTTGCCCTGCAGCGAAGAAACCGCTCGAATTTGCCGCGATTGCAAACTAGCAAGGGCGAATTCAATGGAGGCCCAACATGGAACACTCCCGTTTGTTGCCGTCGTACCTGATCAACCGGTTTCAAGGTTGGCGTGCAACAACTTATGTCGAGAACAAGGCATGGTATCGCCGCCTTGCCTCGGGCGGTCAGCATCCGCGCGCCATGGTGATTTCCTGCTGTGACAGCCGGGTCAGCGCTACGGCGATCTTTGGTGCCGATGATGGCGAGGGCGAGTTCTTCATCCATCGCAACATCGCCAATCTGGTGCCACCCTACAACCCCGATGGCGAGAGGCATGGCACGTCTGCGGCCGTTGAATACGCCGTAACCTCGCTCGGGGTCGCGCATATCATCGTGCTGGGACATTCCAACTGCGGCGGTGTCAAAAGCTGCCATGACATGTGCTGTGGTCTTGCTCCGGAACTGGACGAAAAGACTTCGTTTGTGGGCCGCTGGATGGATATTCTGCGGCCCGGTTATGACCGGATCGCCGCCTTGCCCGCTGTCGAACGGATTGCGGCATTGGAACGTCAGGCCATTCTGGTCAGTCTGGAAAACCTGATGACATTCCCCTTCGTCCGCGACGCCGTGGCCGATGAACGCCTGACGCTGCACGGATTGTGGAACAACACGGGCGAGGGTGGGTTGGAACAGTTTGATCCCACCAAAGGCAGCTTTTCTGCGATCTGATGCCTTTTTGTTGCAATCTACTATAAGCTGTCTTGTCCCGTATCTGCCGGCCCGATCAGTTGGATGCCCTGCTGGATGCCGCCTTCGCCGTGATTGAGCGTCATATCGGCGTCGTTTCCGTGACCGCCACCCAAGTCATTTGGGCCGAACGCTTCTGACAAGGCCCTTACTGTTGCAGCAACTTCCCCTCTGGCCAGATCATGACAGTTTCGAGGGAAATCGACTTGCTTTCACCCGGTGCCAACTCAAAATCCCAAGCCAGTACTCCTCGCTTGCCATCCACATCGGCTTCGCTGATGCCGGGATCTGCACGATAGCTGATCGCCAGATCCTCCTGTTCGGAATAAGGTACCTGATCCAGAACCCGAACAGGCCATGTCTCGCCTGTCAGATTTTCGACCTCCAGCGTCGCCTTTTCCGTGATCTGTGTCGACGTGGTCAGGATACCCCGGTCCCCCTCGGCCCGTTCAGGCATGTCCCGCTTCAAGCGAATACCGTCGATCGCACCAAATCCAAGTTCGATTTCCCCCCCCGGCGACACGGCGTCAAGTGCCGCGTCACCGACAAGGACCCCATCCCGGTACAGAATGGCAGCCCCCGGCAACAGGATTTCCGGGCTGTCATTGATCATCGTCGCCATCATAAAAGCCGTGCTGTCATACCGCGGCACGGCGCGGGCCTGAACCGTGGCGGCAAAGGTTAGCCGGTCCAATTCCAACCGCAAATTCTCGACCCCCGAGGCGACGTTTACCGCCACAGGATAGGAATAGACCACCGTGTCACCCTGATAGGCCAATCCCGCCGTGATCATGACCGGTGCCGGTGCCTCTATCGCCGGTGCCTCCATCACAAATTCCGGCATGCCTTGATCTGCCGCCATATCTGCTGGCACCGGATCCACAATCGCACGTAACTGCGGGTATAACTGGCTCGGTGCAGACTCCTCGCCAGGCCGGGCCGTCGACAAGGTCAACGCCACCCCCGCCCAATCCTCACCGCTAACCTGGCTGACCAGAACACCCCGTTCGACCGTGACCTTGTTGGCCTTTCGATCCAGCGACAGATCATAAACCGGTGCCCATGCGGCGTCTTCCACGTGATGGGTCACGGTCAGATGCCCCTCGCCACCCTTGGTCGTCACCGCAACCGACAAGGCGACATAATCCGCATCGCCTTGCGACACGGCAGCCAAAGCATCTTGTGCCGCCGTAAGACCCTTTTGCGCCTCGGTCACAGCGTCGTCAGCCAAGACACGGTCGGCCTGCGCCGCCAAAGCAGCCTTTCGCGCCGACAGCACCTCGGTCGCAATCATTTGCGACATGCCGGACAATGCCTCGGCCGTCGCCGCAGCATCAATCAACCTGATCCCGCCCAGAAACTTGATCTGCGCGTCCTTGGCCTCGATCACGGCATTTATGCCAGCCACCTTCGCCTCTGCCTCTCGCAGTACAGCCTGCGCCACCCTCTCTGCCGCTTTGGCCGTTGCGATCTGCGGCGAAGTCAGATCGCCGCGTGGCGGCAAGCGGTCGCTGCGCAGCGCAAAGGCCCCGAGTTCGGTATCGCTAGAGGTCACGCGCAACAGCGTCGGCTGCGTGCCCTCTGGCAGATCCGTGACCAGCAATTCGTGAACACCGGCGGCGGCGTGGAAAACCACCTCACGCGTCACCTGCGCACCTTGTGGATAGATCGTGACGGCCGTGACTCGGCTTGTCGCGGGCAAAGTGTCAGCCATGGCCGTCCAAGGCATCAAAAAAACCGCGCATATCAAAGCCCGCATGGCGCACTCCCTTACGAATTGCCGTCACAGTTAGCGCGACCGACCGACGGCGCAAAGCAAATTCGATCCCTTTCATTTTGGCTTGAATATCGGTCCTCCCCTTGCCCCCTCACCCACGGCCTGCCACTCTGGCCAGGAAGGATACATCCATGCCCAAGATCGCCACCGAAACCCTGAAATCGACCGCAACCTTGCCGCGCGTCACCCATGCCAAGGGCAGTTATCTGTGGGACGACACTGGCAAGCAGTATATTGACGGGTCAGGGGGCCCGGCGGTCTATTGCCTGGGCCACGCCAACGCCGAGGTCAACGCCGCAGTTGCCGCCCAGATGGCCGACATTGCGCATGGCTACCGCTACAACTTCACCACCACAGCCCTTGATGACCTGACACAGATCATTCGGACTCGCTGTGGCGGCACGCTGACCGAGATGGTTTTTGTCACCGGGGGATCCGAAGCGGTGGAAAGCTGTCTGAAGATCGCCCTGCAATATCAAAACGCGATTGGCCAGAAATCCCGCCGCAGGTTCATCTCGCGCGCACGATCGTGGCATGGCAACACGCTTGGTGCGCTTGGGGTTTCCGACTTTGCCGAACGGACCTTGGCATATGAGGGTGCGTTCATACCCTCGATCAAACTCTCTGCCGCCAACACTTACCGCCCGATCCCCGGCGCAACCGCCGACACCACCGGCGCGGCATGCGCTGCCGAGCTTGAAGCCGCCATTCTGCATCACGGCCCGCAAACCATCGCGGCGTTCATCTTCGAACCCGTGGTGGGCGCGGCGGGTGGGTGCGTCCCCGCACCAGACGGCTATGCCAAACGGGTCCGCGAAATCTGCACCCGTTACGGCGTCTTGATGATCGCCGACGAGGTCATGTGCGGCGCGGGTCGCACCGGGCCTTGGCGCGCCCTCGAAAAAGACGGCGCACAACCCGACATCATGGCCGTCGCCAAAGGCCTCGCCGCAGGATACATGCCCCTCGGTGCCGCCATCTGCACAACCGAGGTTTGGCAGGCCATCGCCGCCAAAGACGGCGCGTTCGGCACTGGCCACACCTTTACAGGCCATACCGCAGCCTGCGCCGCTGGTGTCGCGGTCCAAACCATTATCGCCCGCGACAATCTTTTGGCCCGCGTGACGGCCAACGAACCGCGTCTGCGATCATGGCTGGCCGAGGGGTTAAGCGGCATCGACGCGATTGGCGACATTCGTGGCCGTGGCCATTTCCTGTGCGTGGAACTGGTCGCAAACCGCGACACCCGTGCCCCTTTCGACCCAGAGCGACAATTGTTCCTGAAGATCCGCTTACAGGCCATGGAAAACGGCCTGATCTGCTACCCTGTTGGCGGCAACGTCGACGGCTTGGCCGGTGACATTGTCATCCTCGCGCCACCCTACAACTGCACCGACGCCGAACTGACCGAGATTGTCGATAAAACCGCCCGCTCGATCCGACAAGTCCTGCGCGCCGAGCATCTTGCATGACCGACCTCGTTCTGAAAGGTGGTCATTTCATCGACCCCGCGCATGGCATCGACCGCACCAAGGACCCGGCCTTTGCGCAAGGATAGCAGCAACGTCTCAACAGGTTGTTTATCGGCCAAGACTGGGAAATGTCGTGTTTGCGACGCAACAAGGTCCCGTAGGGACGTTCCTTGAGCATCCACCAGACTGGCAAAACCACCCTGAAGATGCGCAGGCTGATTGTAGAGCGGAGGCATTCAGGCGAGTCGTCAGGTCAAATTGGCCGCACGATTGGTGCTTCGGCGTGGACTGTGCGCAAATGGATTGCTCGCAATGTCGCCTCGGAGGAGGCGGGGAGGGATTTTTGCAGCATCAGCAGGTCCCTCCCGCGCCAACATTGCCGGGATCGGAAAGTCCTGCAGTTTTGGCCCGTTCACAGCGCTCGACTCCAAGCCGGAGATCATCTGCTGTGAGAAAGAACCCCCCGCGACAAGATGATCCACATCGACATCATACAGTTGGGCCGGATCGACGTCATCGACCATCGCATGACAGGCGACCGCACTGGCCAAGGGAATGCAAGCTCAGTCCCCCCGCGGCAATAGAACCATGCTACGCCTGATACCCACGGCCCTTTCCATTGACCCGTGCCCAGGCGCGCGAGGTTACCAAGGTGACGGCATCGGGACCGTTGGCAAAGCGGTTCCCCGCGACACAACAGGCGTCGACGATGGCGTTTGCGCCATGCCAGCTAGCGTCATTGAGTTTGATGGTGCAACCTTTTCCCTGGAATGGAAGAAGGCACTATGGGACAGGTTCTGCACGGTATGGGCCGGGCCAGATTT
>JBAXXO010000218.1:0-5438 GCA_037127855.1 Alphaproteobacteria bacterium | reverse complement strand
AGCAGGTCGGCGATGACCTTGTCAGCGGCATCCTTGTCGGGATTGACGGCGGCGGCCAGCGTCGCATCGGCCACCATCTGATCCAGTACGGCCTTGGTCAATTCGGCCAGTGGCACGGCCTGCTCGGCCAGTACCGAAATGCCCGTGGCGGTGATTTCGGCAAAGCCGCCGGACACGACATAGGATGTCACCCCCTCGGCACCCACAGCCCGCACAATGCCGGGCCGCAGGGTGGTGATGACCGGCGCATGGCCGGGCATCGCGGCCAGATCGCCGTTCATGCCGGGGATCTGCACCTCGGTGGCTGCCAGCGAGGCAAGACGGCGCTCGGGGCTGACCAGGTCGAATTGCATCGTGGCTGCCATCATGCCACCTATGCCGCAGCCGCAGCCAGACGCTGCGCCTTGGCCTTCACGTCCTCGATGCCGCCCACCATATAGAACGCCGCTTCGGGCAGATGGTCATATTCGCCGGCCACAACCGCCTTGAACGAGGCGATCGTCACCTCCAGCGGCACCTGCACGCCATCCGACCCGGTGAACACCTTGGCCACGTCGAAAGGCTGCGACAGGAAACGCTGGATCTTCCGGGCGCGGGCCACGGTCAACTTGTCCTCTTCGCTCAATTCGTCCATGCCCAGAATGGCGATGATGTCCTGCAGCGATTTGTAGCGTTGCAGCGTGACCTGCACCGAACGCGCCACATCGTAATGTTCCTGCCCCACGATCAGCGGGTCCATCAGGCGCGAGGTCGAATCCAAAGGGTCCACGGCGGGATAGATGCCCAGTTCCGAAATCGCACGGCTCAGGTTGGTGGTGGCATCGAGGTGGGCGAACGAGGTGGCCGGCGCGGGGTCGGTCAAGTCATCGGCGGGCACGTAGATAGCCTGCACCGAGGTGATCGAGCCCGCCTTGGTCGAGGTGATGCGTTCTTGCAGCGCGCCCATGTCGGTGGCCAGCGTCGGTTGATACCCCACGGCCGACGGGATGCGGCCCAGCAGTGCGGACACTTCGGAACCGGCTTGGGTAAAGCGGAAGATGTTGTCCACAAAGAACAAAACGTCGGTGCCAGACTGGTCGCGGAACTGTTCTGCGATGGTCAGACCCGACAGGGCCACCCGCATGCGCGCGCCCGGCGGCTCGTTCATCTGGCCGTAGACAAGCGCCACTTTGGATTTGGTCATGTCGTCGATGTTGATAACGCCCGAATCGATCATCTCGTGATACAGGTCGTTGCCCTCACGGGTGCGCTCGCCCACGCCGGCGAACACCGAAAAACCCGAATGAACCTTGGCGATGTTGTTGATCAGTTCCATGATCAGAACCGTCTTGCCGACGCCTGCGCCGCCGAACAGACCGATCTTGCCACCCTTGGAATAGGGGGCCAGCAGGTCGATCACCTTGATGCCGGTGACAAGGATCTGCGAACTGGTCGCCTGATCGGCAAAGGACGGCGCCTTTTGGTGGATCGGGCGGTATTCGCTCGCATTGACCGGGCCCTTTTCATCGACAGGCTCGCCGATGACGTTCAGGATGCGGCCCAGCGTGGCATCGCCCACCGGCACCGAAATCGGCGCGCCGGTATCGACCACTTGTGCGCCGCGCACCAGACCCTCGGTTGCGTCCATGGCGATGGCGCGCACCGTGCTTTCGCCCAGATGCTGCGCCACTTCCAGCACCAGTCTCTTGCCGTTGTTGTCGGTGGTCAGCGCGTTCAGAATCGCAGGGAGAGCCCCGTCGAACTGCACGTCGACCACGGCGCCAATCACCTGCGTGATCTTGCCAGTGGATTGCGATGCGTTTGCCATGTCGTTTCTCCAGTTCGTCAGAGCGCTTCTGCGCCCGAAATGATTTCGATAAGCTCTTTGGTGATCGCGGCCTGACGGCTCCGGTTGTACTGGATCGTCAGCTTGTTGATCATCTCGCCGGCGTTGCGGGTGGCGTTGTCCATTGCGGACATCCGCGCCCCCTGTTCGCTGGCGGCATTCTCCAGCAGAGCGGTAAAGACCTGGGTCGCCACGGCGCGCGGCAACAGATCGGCCAGAATCGCCGTCTCGTCGGGTTCATAGTCATAGTTGGCCACCGCAGTGGCCGCCTGGACCGCAGCGGGAATGACCTGCAACGCGGTCGGAACCTGCGAGATTACCGATTGAAAGCGGTTGTAAAACAGCGTCACCACATCGACTTCGCCTTGCTCGAACCGGGCCAGCACGTCCAGCGCGATGGCTTGGGCATTGGCGTAGCCCACGCGCTTGACCTCGGTCAGGTCGATATGACCCACGAAATACTGGCGGTACTCGCGGCGCATCTGGTCACGGCCCTTCTTGCCAACGGTCAGGATCTTGACCGTCTTGCCACTTGCCAGCAGTTCAGCCACCCGCGCCCGGGCCAGCCGGACGATGGTGGTATTGAAACCACCACACAGGCCACGTTCCGAGGTCATCACGACCACCAGATGCACCTTGTCGGCCCCCGTGCCCGCCAACAGCTTTGGCGCGCCATCGCTGGTGCCAACCGATGCCGCAAGCCCCGCCACCACCGACCCCATACGTTCGGCATAGGGACGGGCGGCCACGGCGGCATCCTGCGCGCGGCGCAGTTTCGCCGCCGCGACCATCTGCATCGCCTTGGTGATCTTGCGCGTGTTCTTGACCGTCGCAATGCGGTTTTTCAGGTCCTTAAGGCTGGGCATCCCATCCCCCCTTACGCGAAGTCTTTGGCGAAAGCATCCAATTCAGCGCGGATCGCCTTTTCCAGATCGCCCGCAACCTTGCGGTCTTTCATGGTTATGTCAGCCAGAACCGCCTTGCCCGCGCCGCGCAGATGCTTTAGCAAGCCCGCCTCAAAACGACCGACATCCCGCACCGCGACCTTGTCGAGATAGCCCGACGTGCCCGCATAGATCAGGCAGACAATCTCGGCATTGGTCAGCGGCGAGTATTGCTGCTGCTTCATCAACTCGGTCAGGCGCGCACCGCGGTTCAGCAAGGCTTGCGTCGAGGCGTCAAGGTCCGAGCCGAACTGCGCAAAGGCCGCCATTTCACGGTACTGCGCCAGTTCCAGCTTGACCTTTCCGGCCACCGACTTCATCGCGCTCGTCTGCGCCGACGAGCCGACGCGGCTGACCGACAGACCGGTGTTCACTGCCGGGCGGATGCCCTGAAAGAACAGTTCGGTTTCCAGAAAGATCTGCCCGTCGGTGATCGAGATCACGTTCGTCGGGATAAAGGCCGACACGTCGCCGCCCTGGGTTTCGATGATCGGCAGCGCCGTCAGCGACCCCGAGCCGAAATCCTCGTTCAGCTTTGACGACCGTTCCAGCAAGCGCGAGTGCAGATAGAACACGTCGCCCGGATAGGCCTCGCGCCCCGGCGGACGGCGCAGCAGCAGCGACATCTGGCGGTAAGCGACGGCCTGCTTGGACAGATCGTCATAGATGATCAGCGCATGGCGACCGTTGTCGCGGAAGAATTCCGCCATTGCGGTCGCGGCATAGGGTGCCAGAAATTGCAGCGGTGCCGGGTCTGACGCCGTGGCGGCCACCACGATGGTATAGGCACTGGCACCCGTCTCTTCCAGTTTTTTCACCAACTGCGCCACGGTCGATCGCTTTTGCCCGATGGCGACATAGATGCAGTACAGCTTTTTATATTCGTCGTCGCCCGCCGCATCATTGTACGTCTTTTGGTTCAGGATCGTGTCCAGCGCCACGGCGGTCTTGCCGGTCTGACGGTCGCCGATGATCAGTTCGCGCTGGCCACGGCCAATCGGGATCATGGCATCGACGGCTTTCAGGCCGGTCGCCATCGGCTCATGCACCGATTTGCGCGGGATGATGCCCGGGGCCTTCTGGTCGGCCACCCGGCGCTCGGACGACTCTATCGCACCCTTGCCGTCGATCGGGTTGCCCAGACCGTCCACCACGCGGCCCAGCAGGCCATTGCCCACCGGCACGTCCACGATGGACTTGGTGCGCTTGACCGTGTCGCCTTCCTTGATGTCCTGGTCCGACCCAAAGATCACGATACCGACATTGTCGACCTCGAGGTTCAGCGCCATGCCGCGGATGCCACCGGGAAATTCCACCATCTCGCCGGCCTGTACATTGTCCAGGCCATAGACGCGGGCGATCCCGTCGCCCACGCTCAGCACCCGGCCAACCTCGGCCACTTCGGCGTCCTGACCAAAATTCTTGATCTGGTCCTTAAGGATCGCCGAGATTTCTGCCGCTTGGATTCCCATCACCCAACCTCTTTCATTACATTCTGGAGTGCTGCCAGTTTGGCCTTGACCGACGTGTCGATCATGGTCGAGCCCAATTTGACAATAAGCCCGCCGATGAGGCTTTCATCGACCGACGCGTTCAATTTGATCTTCTTGCCGCTGTTGGCCTTTAGCGCGTCCATCAGCCGGGCCGCCTGATCGGCTGATAAGGGCGTGGCCGATGTGACCTCAACCGTGACCTCATCCTTTTCCGCCGAGATGCGTGATCCAAGATCCGCCACCAGCTGCGGCAACACGAACAACCGCCGCTTGCCCGCCATGACGGCCAGCGTGTTCGCCATCAGGGCCGAAACCCCCATCGCCTTTGCCACGGCCTGCACCGCCGCCGCCTGTTCGTCCCGCCCGATGACCGGCGAAGCGATCATGGCGGCAAAGTCCGGGCTGCCCTGCAAGGCTGCGCCCAACGCCTCGACATCCGCCTCAAGCGCCTGCAACTGCCCCGATTCCTTGGCCAACTCGAACAAGGCCAAGCCATAGCGCCCCGCAATGCCGAGCGAGATTGATGCTGTTTCAGACACGTCAACCCTTCCGCTGTTTTCCGCACGACCGGACCCCAGTCAAGATCAACCTGGGTCAAGATCAAACGAATTCATTGGCGCTCACGTCACTTTGTGGGCGTCTTTCGAATTTGAGGTGTCTCTAGCAGAGCCTTCCCAACCTAGCAACCGCTTAGGCGGCCATTACCGGGCAAAAAATTGCCCTGCGGCAACTGGTCTGGTCCAAGGGCGCGGTCAGACCGTTTTGGCCCCGCGCCCTTTGCGCCAGATGTCGAACAGTTGGCCCGCAGTCAGCCGCGCGGCACCGGTTGCGGCACCGGCATGCCCTGCAATCCCTTCAACGGCCGCGTCACCATGGCCGTCAAACCGCCGCGCGTGGGGGCGTAGCTTTGCTTGGACACTTCCACCATCAGCACACCGCCCGCCAACCAAGGCGCCGCCCGCCCGAGCCATTCCCACATGGCCGAGGTGCGCAACCAAAATCGCCCCATCGCGGGTGGCGCGAACAAGGCCGTCACGGCGCGCTCGGGGGTAAAACCATGCCGCTTGACCTCGGCCTCCAACTGCCCGTTCGAATAGGGTCGCCCAAAGCCAAAGGGCGTGCCATCGCGGCGCGACCACAACCCGATGCGGTTCGGCACGATGAACAGCGCCCGCC
>JBAXXO010000217.1:0-5465 GCA_037127855.1 Alphaproteobacteria bacterium | reverse complement strand
CAGAAGGGTCGTGTTCGCGAGATGCCGCCTTGAGTCAACAATCCGGCCAACGAATGGATCATCGAGGTTTCAAGCGCCTCGACCGCTGAAAGAGGTGGCAAAATACTGGGGAGACGAGAGGCGAGCATGGACTTTCCCGAGCCGGGTGGGCCAACCAGCAACATGTGATGACGACCGGCCGCAGCGATTTCCAAGGCGCGCTTGGCGCGCTCTTGACCTTTGACGTCACGAAGATCGGGGCCTGCAACCTCGATCAGGACCTCGCCCGCGCTGGCCCGTTCCAGCAAGGTCTGGCCTGTAAAATGGCGAACCACTTCCGACAGCGAACTTGCGGCAAAGACGGTCGCCGCCTCGACCCAAGCCGCCTCTGCGCCGCATTGTTTGGGGCAGAGCAGGGTAAGGTCATGCTCGGCTGCCGTCATTGCCGAGGGAAGCGCGCCAATCACCGGGATCAAGCGACCATCCAGTGACAACTCGCCGAGGGCTACCGTGGTGGCAATGTCGTCTTTGGGCACAATTTCAAGTGCGGCAAGGACGGCAAGCGCGATCGGCAAGTCGAAATGCGACCCCTCTTTGGGCAGGTCAGCGGGGGAAAGATTGACGGTAATCCGCTTGGCGGGCAATGCTATTGCCATGGCGGCCAATGCGGCGCGCACCCGCTCCTTGGCCTCGGACACGGCTTTATCGGGCAGACCCACCAACGCGAAATTGGGAACACCCGGTGAAATGGCGCATTGCACCTCGACCAATCGCGCCTCGATCCCATCAAAAGCCACAGTATAGGCCAAGGCGACCATCAATAGTTATCCATTGCCAGAACCCTTTGCATGCGCACGGGCATAATACCGATAGTGATCATCCTGCGGTAGAAACGGTCGGGCCGCAATGTTTAAGAAGAGGTCGAGAGTGAGTTAAGTCCGCGTCAAGACCATGAATTCTGGCCATGCTTCTGGGTCAGCTATGGTCTTGTCACGGCAAAACGCGTTACAAAAACCGAAACGACGATCATTCAGCTCCAAAACATGCGTAATTGGTTGGCCGGAATAGGGGCAAGCGGCATTCTCTGCTTCGGTCCCGTCGACGGCCTTAGCCGCCATCGGCACAGGACCGGGCCATGGGCGACGCAGAAAATCTCGGCGATAAAATTCCTGATCCGCGCCGTCGACCATCCCCATGGCCCGCCAACGCCGGAACGAGGGATGCGCAAGATGGGCTTGCACATAGCGCATCGCCTGATCACTGACCGGCAGATTATAGGTTGCTATCCGGCTGGCGACAGGTGCGAAAAACGCATCTGCAGCAGAATAGTTCCCGCACAGCCAGATTGGCGACCTCGTTTGTGCCTGGGCCCACGACCACATCACCTCCAATCGCTGCAAGTCGTCAAGAACGGCCTTTGTTGGACTGCAATCTGTGTAGCTGACGCGCAGGTTCATCGGGCAATGGCTGCGCAATGCGGTGAAGCCCGCATGCATTTCGGCTGCCAGAACACGGGCAGCAGCGCGGGCTCGGGGGTCGTCGGGCCATAGCCCGGCCTCTGGGTGACGCGAGGCAAGTTCTTCCGCGATGGCTATGGTTTCGGGCACCACGATGCCGTCCGGTGTGCGCATGGTCGGCGCGGTTCGGCTGGGAAAGTAGTCGCCCAGCATCTTGGGCAAGGCGTCAGCGTACAGTCTTGCCAAATGAGTTTTCACAGGAATGCCAAAGGCATCAAACAGCAGCCACCCACGCAGGGACCAGCTGGAATAGGCACGGTCGCCGATTACAAGATCATAGGTCATATTTGTTTCCTTACTTTGCCGCAGGATAGGAGATGCGCCGGGCTTCGAAAAGTCCCGAATCATGGGCAGCAGCATCCCCGAACGCAATGACTCAAAACGCACCCTTCAGAACCACCGGCAGGCCTGCCATCACCCCTACCACCAACCCCGCCTGAGCCGCGATTTGCTGATTCAATCGCCCTTGATGGTCCCGAAAGGCGCGTGCAAGGGCGTTATCGGGCACGATGCCCCAGCCGACCTCGTTGGAAACCATCACGACAGGGGCGGCACAGTTCGCCAAAGCTTCGAGGAGATTGGAGACCTCAAAACCAATATCGGCATCAGCCAACATATGATTGGTCAGCCACAGGGTTGCGCAATCCATCAAAACAACATGACCCGCTGGAATTTGCGCCAAGACGGACGTTACATCGCGGGGGGCGTCCCAAGTCACCCAATCTGGCCCGCGGTCGGCTTGATGCTGCGCAATGCGGCTGCGCATCTCGTCATCCCATGCTTCGGAAGTTGCGACGTAATGGCGCGGCAAGGCTGTGTCGGTCACAAGACGTTCCGCCATGCGCGATTTGCCAGATCTGGCGCCACCGATGACCAAAGTAAGTGCTGGCAGGATTCTGGGCATCCAGGGTGATCCGATGTAAAGGCTTTGGCGTATCTAGAACGTCATGCCTGCAAGTCCACTGAGATCGAAAAGTCAACGGACATCAAAAGGAACCTGGAACGATGGAAGGGTATAGCGACCGACTCCTCTCGCGCCACGCGCGCAAGGCAGAGATGCTGGATGCCGAGACAGAAGCGAAACTGGCCCGTGCGTGGCGCGACCACGGTGACAAGGCCGCTTTGCACAGGTTGGTGACGGCGTACATGCGTCTGGCGATTGCAATGGCGGCAAAATACCGCCGCTATGGGTCTGCAATGTCGGACCTGACGCAGGAAGCGGCAATGGGTCTTATGAAGGCTGCTGAAAAGTTTGATCCGGATCGTGGCTGTCGGTTTTCGACCTATGCCGTGTGGTGGATCAAGGCACAGCTCCAGGATTTTGTCATGCGAAACTGGTCCCTCGTGCGGACCGGGTCGACCACCTCGCAAAAATCATTATTCTTCAATCTGCGGCGTGTCGAGGCCAAACTGCGGCGCGAAGCATTGGCGCCCGGCCAAGTGATGGATGTCGATACTTTGCATGCGGCTGTGGCTGCGGAACTGGGCGTATCAGTGGCTGAGGTTGCGATGATGGACGGGCGGTTGGCGGGGTCCGATGCATCGCTGAACGCTTCGCCCGCATCAGATGAAGACGGGCGCGCCTGGATCGACATCTTGGAGGATGAAGGCGCGCAGGCAGCCGAAATCGTCGCCGCCCGTCATGACAACGCGGCCTTGCGCGCGCAGTTGAGCCGCGCTTTGTCATCGTTGACAGACCGGGAAAGACTGATCGTTTGTGCACGGCAGTTGCAAGATCAACCCCGCACGCTCGAGTCGCTTGGGATCGAGTTGCGCCTGTCCAAAGAGCGGATTCGTCAGTTGGAGGCCGCTGCTTACGGCAAGCTGCGGCGTCGTTTGGAGGAAGAAGGCGCAGGGTTGTCGCAGTTCATCGGGTAACGGCGGGTCTTGAGTTCGCCCGGCGGTCGTCATAACTGTATCGGCCAAGGGGACCGACGACATGCTGACGCAAAAACGCATTCTGTTGATCATCGGTGGTGGTATTGCGGCATATAAGGCGTTGTTTTTAATTCGCTTGCTCAAAGGGGCTGGGGTGGCTGTGACCCCGGTTGTGACTCAGGCGGGGGGGCAGTTTGTCACATCTTTGTCCGTCTCCGCACTGGCTGGTGAAAAGGCTTATGGCGGTCTGTTCGATCTGACCGACGAGGCTGAAATGGGGCATATCCAGCTTAGTCGCGTCGCTGACCTGATTGTTGTCGCGCCCGCGACCGCTGATCTGTTGGCAAAAATGGCGGCGGGCCGTGCCGATGATCTGGCTTCGACGCTGTTGTTGGCAACTGATACGCGTGTTCTGGTGGCGCCTGCGATGAATGTGCGGATGTGGACCCACAAGGCCACGCAGCGCAACGTGGCGCAACTGCGCGATGACGGCGTGCTGTTTGTTGGCCCGGAAGATGGCGAAATGGCATGTGGCGAGTTTGGTCCGGGGCGCATGGCCGAGCCAGAGGCCATCTTTGCCGCCATTGGGTCGCTGTTGGGCGGGGGGCCCTTGTCGCGGCGACACGTGCTGGTCACGTCAGGGCCGACACATGAAGCGATCGACCCGGTGCGATACATTGCCAACCGATCATCTGGCGCACAAGGGACTGCAATCGCTGCAGCTTTGCGCGATCTTGGCGCAAGAGTCAGCTTTGTGACCGGGCCTGCAACCGTGCCGCCGCCTGATGGGGTTGATGTCATCCGGGTGGAGACGGCTGCGCAGATGATGGCGGCGGTAGAGGCCGCATTGCCGGCCGATGCAGCGGTGTTTGCAGCGGCGGTGGCGGACTGGCGGGTTGCAAACGCCTCGGGGTCGAAACTGAAAAAGGATGGCTCTGGTCAGGCCCCGGCGCTGAGATTTGCCGAGAACCCGGACATTCTGGCGACCGTCTCAAAGGCCGCAAACCGACCGGCGCTGGTTGTAGGCTTTGCGGCAGAAACTGATGATGTTATCGCTAACGCACTGGCAAAGCGCACAAAAAAGGGCTGCGACTGGATCGTGGCCAATGATGTTTCGCCCCAAACCGGGATCATGGGGGGGGGCGAGAATGCCGTCAACCTGATCACGGCCGAAGGGGTGGAGGTTTGGCCGCGACTGGGAAAGCTCGAGGTTGGCCGACGGTTGGCAGCGCGTATTGCCGAGACATTGGCAGGGCTGGCATGACCGTGGTGCAAGTGGTGTGGGAGGAATGGGCAGACCGGACCTTGCCCTTGCCCGCCTATGAAACCGCCGGTGCCGCCGGCGCCGACCTGCGCGCCAATTTGTTGCCAGAGGATCGGACATCAGGTTTCATCCTGGATCCGATGCGGCGGGCCATCATCCCCACCGGAATTCGTGTTGCTATTCCAAATGGTTACGAGATGCAAATCCGCCCACGTTCGGGTTTGGCGGTCAAGTACGGGATCACTTTGCCAAATACCCCAGGCACCATTGACAACGACTACCGCGGTGCCTTGGGGGTGGCGCTGATCAACCTGGGCACCGAGCCCTACACGATCCACCACGGCGACCGCATCGCACAGGCTGTGATAGCGCCGGTGTTGCAGGCGGGCTTTCAGGTGGTAGAGGCTTTGGATGAAACCGCAAGGGGTAGTGGTGGCTTTGGCTCGACGGGGCGCGGATGACGCTGGTTCTGGCTATCTGTGCCGTGGTTTGGGGTTTGGGTTGGGCGTTTAGTGCGCCGATCTGGCAGCGATGGGTGGTGATTGGCGGGGTCTGGGCGCTGGCTTTTGTCTATTTCGGCGTCGTGAGCGATCTGACGTCCGACAACGCGCGGGTCTGGGGTCTGGTCACCTTTGGGGCGGTTGTGGTGCTGGGCTATGGGCGATTGCTGGCGGCGCTGAAGCGGAGGCGGCGGTCAGGACCGCCCATGCAGACGCCTGCCGACAAGCCATTGTTTGAAAAAGAAGAATTGGATCGTTATGCCCGGCATATTCTGCTGCGTGAAATTGGTGGACCGGGTCAGAAGGCGTTGAAACAGGCGCGCGTTC
>JBAXXO010000216.1:0-5468 GCA_037127855.1 Alphaproteobacteria bacterium | reverse complement strand
TCCTTGAACCGGGGGGCCGAGTTCGCGCTGGCCATGACGCTGCCGGCTGCGGTCGCCTTGGTGGTGATTGCGGGGCCGCTGTGTTCGGTGCTGTACCAGCGCGGCGCCTTTACGGCAGAGGATTCGGCGGCGACGGCGGTGGCGCTGGCGATCTACGGGGTGGGACTGCCGGCTTTTGTGCTGCATAAGGTCTTGCAACCATTGTATTATGCGCGTGAAGACAGCCGCAGCCCCTTTGTCTTTGCCGTGGTGTCGATGATCACCAATGCCGTGATCGCCATCGGTCTGATGCCGCTGCTGGGCTTTGCTGCTGCCGCATGGGCCACCACCCTTTCGGGGTGGATGATGGTCGCGCAGTTGTGGATCGGCTCGCGCAAGATGGGGCCCGAGGCGGCGTTGGATGATCGCTTTCGGCAGCGTTTTCCGCGCATTGTGGCCGCCTCGGCCTTGATGGGACTGGTCCTGTATCTGGGAGCTTGGGGGTTGCAGCCCTTGCTGGAAGCGCATCTTTGGCGCTTTGCGGCGCTGGCGCTTTTGATCGGCTTGGGGATCGTCACCTATTTTGGCAGCGGGATTGCGATGGGGGCGTTTGGGTTGTCGGACTTTGCGCGATTGCGTCGCGGCAAAGGGGGCGGGCCGCCGCCGCAATCCTAACCCCTTGGGGACGCTATGTTAACTGGGCCATTCAAGGCAAGATGACCGACCTACATCGCGCCTACATCGCGCCTACAATGGCGCTACATCAGTTTCCACTGCCGCGCCGCAGCCGCGTCGTTAACCATTTTGCCGACTCAGGTCGCGCGCAGTTTGGCCAGCACGCGCGCCCAGCCGCCGGGGCTGACCACGAAGGCGAGGGCAAAGCCGGTGACAAAGCCTGTCAGATCGGCGACGAACTGCCAGGTCGTGCCTTGCAGGGGGCCGTACATGGCGATGCCGATTGCCGCGATGGCGATCTGAAACACCATGAAGAACCCGATCAGCTGAAAGGCACGCAGCGAGCCCTGACCGGCCAGCCGCACCCAAAGCAGGAAGGTATAGGCACCGATCAGGCCGTAATTGCCGGGATAGCCACCCAGCAGCCCGGCATGGGTGAGGGGCAGCGCCGTGTAGACCAAAGCGCCCATGGCGGTCGCCGCAAGAAAGGTCACCAGAACCGCCCACCATGCATAGACCTCGCCGACGAACTTGCCCAAGGCGAGCAGGATCACCACAACGAACACGGTATGGGTCAGGTCAAGATGCACGAAGGCATAGCTGAACAGCCGGTAGATGCCATCCAGCGGAAACTGCCAGGCTGACAGCATCTGGCGCAGATAATCGGGCGCAAAGCCAAAGGTCTGCAGGGCCTGCGCCCGCCAGCCGATGCCCGCCGGCCCGCCGGCCAGACCGTTTGCGCCGGCCCGCACCACCACCTCTATCGCGATCATGGGCAGGGCCAGCAGCCAGACCACCCATGGCACCGGGTTCAGCGGGGGGGCGTTCAGGTCGGACATTGTGGCCTCGCATTGATTGACGCCTTTGAATGTCAGCGTTAAGGGCAACTGGCAACACCCCAATTCAAAGGAAGAACCCCCATGTCCGAGCCGGTCCAAACGCCTCTGACCGAAATGACGCGGCGCTATCCGACACGCATATTCTCGGGCATCCAGCCTTCGGGTGGGCTGACGCTGGGCAATTACCTGGGCGCGCTGAAACGCTTTGTGCAAAAACAGGATGAGGGGATCGAGACGATCTATTGCATCGTCGACATGCACGCGATCACCACATGGCAAGACCCTGCCAAGCTGCGCCAGCAGACCCGCGAGTTGACGGCGGGGTTCATCGCGGCTGGGATTGATCCGGCGCGCTCGATCCTGTTCAACCAGTCGCAGGTGTCGGCCCATGTCGAGTTGGGGTGGATTTTCAACTGCATCGCGCGGATGGGCTGGATGAGCCGCATGACCCAGTTCAAGGACAAGGCGGGCAAGAACAGCGAGAATGTGTCGCTGGGTCTGTTTGCCTATCCGTCGCTGATGGCCGCCGACATTCTGGTGTACAAGGCGACCCATGTGCCGGTGGGGGAGGACCAGAAACAGCATCTGGAACTGTGCCGCGACATCGCGATCAAGTTCAACAATGACTACAAGGTCGATTTCTTTCCCGTGGTCGAGCCGGTGATCGAGGGCGCTGCGACCCGCGTGATGTCGCTGCGTGACGGCACCAAGAAGATGTCGAAATCCGATCCGTCGGACCAATCGCGCATCAACATGACCGACGATGCCGACACGATCGCCGCAAAGATCCGCAAGGCCAAGACCGACAGCGAGCCCCTGCCGGACAGGCTGGCGGGGTTGGATGACCGGCCGGATGCCCGCAATCTGGTCAACATCTATGCCGCGCTGGCCGATCTGACGCCGGATGCGGTGCTGGCCCAATTTGGCGGGGCGCAGTTTGGCACCTTCAAGCCGGCCTTGGCCGATCTGGCGGTGGCCAAACTGGCACCGATCAATGCTGAAATGACCCGGCTGATGCAAGATCCCGCCGAGATTGACCGCATTCTGGGGGCCGGGGCGGCCCGCGCCGATGCTATGGCCCGGCCCATTCTGGAACAGGTCTATGACATCATCGGCATGATCCGGTCGCGTAAGGTGTGATGCGGCGACTGGCCCGCACCGGGCTGTGGGTTTTGCTGGGCCTGTCCTTGATGGGCATGGCGGTTACCTTTTCGCGGCTGGTCACGGACCCGACCCTGAAGCCTTTGGTCGAACGCGGGGCAGAGGAATTCGCTGCGGCACTCGACCGCGAGGTGGCCCGCACCGCGACCGAGGCTGCGCTGGCGGAACGTCTTGGCGCGCTGCTGCGCGAGACGCCGCGCAACTGGCTGGCGATCGAGGCGGTCGAGGGCATTGCCGCCGAACGCGGGTTGATCCTGCCCGCCGATCTGATGGCGGCGCGCAAGGCACTGTGGGATCAGGACAGCGGTGTGCTGGCGGTGACCGGTGACTGTCTGAGCTGCGCGTGGGACATCGCGACCTGTTCGCTGAGCAATGCGCTGATCTGCAACGCGCCGGTGACGATTTCCCCATTGGGGGATGTGGTGGGCGTGTCAAAGGCGGGGTTGGCCTTTGCCGCTGGGGGCGATGTGGATGAACTGGATCTGGCGCTGTCGGTCGTCGGTCTGGCGGCCACGGCGACATTCATCGTGTCGGGCGGCGGGTCGGGGGTGGTCAAGGCGGGGGCGGGGCTGATCAAGACGGCGCGGGGGATGCGGCTGTTGTCGGGCGGGTTGGAGACGACGCTGTTGACGGCGGCGCGGGCCGGTGTGCGGTGGGATGCCCTTTTGCGGTGGGACACCATCAGTGACCCTGCGCGCCTGTTGCGGCCCGCCGCGATCCGGCCGCTGACGGCGATTGCCGCGGATCTTGGCCGGGTCAATGCCCGGATGGACCCGGCCAGGACCTTGCATCTGTTGCGCTATATCGACACATCCGCCGATGCGCGGCGGATCGCCCGTGCCGCCGAGGTCATGGGACCGCGTGTTGTCGGGCGGCTGGAGTTTCTGGGCAAGGCGCGGTTCATGCGCCTTGGTCTGCGCTTTTCGCGCCTGACGACCGCCGTGATGGGCAGCCTGATCGGGGTGTTGACCTCGGCGGCTTTGTTGGTGGGTTCGGTGGTGCAGGGGATGTTCTGGCGTGGGTTGAAGGGTGGTTTGCGGCGCGTGGCAGGTCGCAGGGCCTGACACAGGCCAGATTTGCAGGTTTTTGCGGGGCCACAGCAGTTATCCCCAGAATCTTAACTGCAATCGCGGAACTGTTTCACAGAAACGATTCACGGACGTGGCACACGTCTGACATTGATGCCGGTCGCCCGCGACTGTCCCCGCAGCTGGGCAATTCTTCACCGGTCTTGCGCCCCTGAACCCTATGTGGTTCAGGGGTTTTTTTGTCTTTTGATGCGCCCGTGTCCCGGATCATCGGCTGAGTGGATGGCGGGGTTCCGCCGCGCGGCATGCGCGCCCTCTTCACGCCGCATGGCCTTGGGGATTAAGCTTGGGGGGCAAATCAAGGGGAACAGCATGGCATTCGGAACCAATATCCGCACCTTTTGGGAAGGTCGCTGGCATGAGGGCGACCTGCCGGTGATGAGGGCCGCTGATCACGGCATCTGGCAGGGGTCGTCGGTGTTTGACGGGGCGCGCTATTTCGATGGGGTCTGCCCGGATCTGGCGCTGCATTGCGCGCGCGTCAACCACTCGGCCAGGGCGTTGATGATCACGCCGACCTGCGAGGCTGCCGATATGGTCGCGATCATCCGCGAGGGGCTGCAAGCCTATGGGCCGGGGCAGGCTGTCTATATCCGGCCGATGTATTGGGCGCTGCACGGCTCGGACCTGGGGATCGTGCCGATGGTGGGGGCGACCGGCTTTGCGATCAGTCTGGAAGAGGTGCCCATGCCACCCGCCAGTTTCGCCACGACGGTGACCCGCACACGATTTCGGCGGCCCGTGCTGGAGGATGCGGTTTGCAATGCCAAGGCGGGGTGCCTGTATCCCAACAATGCCCGCATGCTGGTCGAGGCGCAGGCCAAGGGGTTCAGCAATGCGCTGGTCGCCGACGCTTTGGGCAACCTGGCGGAATCGGCCACGGCCAATGTCTTTTTGGTCAAGGACGGCGTGGTGTTCACCCCGGTTCCGAACGGCACGTTTCTGGCTGGCATCACCCGCGCCCGCCACATCGCCAACCTGCGCGCCGACGGGGTTGAGGTGAGAGAGGCGGTGCTGACCTTTGAGGATGCCCATGCCGCGGATGAAATCTTTCTGTCGGGGAACTTTGCCAAGGTGACGGCGGTCAAGGCCTTTGATGACACGCTGTACCGGACGCACAGAATGACCGACCGGGCAAGACGTCTTTATCTGGACTGGGCGGCCTCGCAGGCGTAGACGTGGCCGACAGGAGGGCCCCATGCGCAAGTTTCTGGTCGTGCTGGATGATACAAGCGAATGCCTGAACGCGATGCGGTTCGCCGCCTTGCGCGCCGCCCATACCGGCGGCCGCGTGCAGATCCTGTCGATCATTCCGCCTGAAGAGTTTCAGCACTGGATGGGCGTCGCCGATCTGATGCGTGCCGAAGCGCGCGAGCGGATCGAGGCGCATTTCGAGGTCTTTGCCAAGTGGATGCGTGACAAGCAGGGGATCGACCCGGAACTGGTGATCCGCGAAGGCGACCCGCTGACCGAAATTCTGGCGCAGGTCCATGAAGATCCCAATGTCGGCATTCTGGTGCTGGGGGCCGGGTCTGACAAAAGCGGTCCAGGGCCCTTGGTGACCGCCTTGTCGCGCAATTCGGGCAGCCTGCCGATCCCGGTCACCATCGTACCCGGCGACATGAGCAAGGAACGGCTGGAAAGCATCACCTGAAAGACCCCTGCGCGGGGGAGGGGTGTCAAGATGTTGCTTTGCATACATATTCATAAATCGCCCCCTCTGAAC
>JBAXXO010000215.1:0-5476 GCA_037127855.1 Alphaproteobacteria bacterium | reverse complement strand
GTCACCTTCTTGCCGCGCCGCACTTCGATCACCTCTTCGGTCGGCACCAGAATCTCGTCGATTTCATCTTCAAGACCGGCTTCAGCCACGGCCGTCTTGATCTGCTCGGCAACCTTCTTCTCGAAATTCGAGAGGACGGACACCGAATACCAGCGCTTGGCCATTGCTTCTCACCTTGTCTTTTCCCCGCATCATGCAGGGAAGTCCTTCATTTCAAGCGGCCCAATCCCATCACGGGACCGCAAACCAGAACAAAAAACAGCGCGCCGCCGAATCGCTGCGCGCCGATCACCCTTTGAACCTGCGGCGGGATACCTTTGCCGCAGGGCGAATTCAAGGAAAATCAGCCCCGCCTCGTTTTTCACCCGAACTTGGCCAATCACAAACCATTCAGCAGGGTCAGTGTCGCATGAACAAATCTTGGCTGAGAACCGACCGTTAGTGAAACGCGTTCAACACATAGGTCAGGCCGAACCGGATCACCAGGTCGACAAGGCTGAAAAAAATCGCGGTCAGCGCGGCCATGATGAAGACCATGATCGTCGTCAAAACGACTTCGCGCCGGGTGGGCCAGACGACCTTGGCCACTTCGGACCGGACCTGCTGGATGAACTGGATAGGGTTTGTCGTCGCCATCGTCTGGGATCCGCCTGCTATGTGGTTCGCAGATAACCCCATGGCCCGATGAATTCAAGTCCGCTCGTTGGGCTATGTTCGGGCGCATCGCCGCCGCACATAGCCGCGCAGGTGAAGACCGCCACAACCACCGCGCCCGCCCGGTTCCGCCTTGGTCAAAGCTGCCGATTGCGCGGCCGCCTCGCAAAATAACCGCACGTGATCCACGAAAGGACAGAATCCGACTAGCGCCCCTTGATGTAGGTCTTCCATATCCACAACAGCAACAGCGTCCCCGCGATGGCGCCAATGAAGCCGGTCAACCAACCCGTGATTTCCAACAAGAAGCGGATCAGTACCCCGCCGATCATCGCCCCCCCAACGCCAATCGCGATGGTGGCAGGCAGGCCAGCCTCGATCCGCATCATCCGTGTGGCCAAGAACCCGGCCGCCGCCCCCACGATCGCCAAAAGTACGAAATTCACCTTACTCTCCCGTTTGTCACATGTTCGATCTGGCGCGCAGGCGGCCAAAAGCCAATTCCTGCCAGCGCCCACGTCTTACTGCCCTGTCAACTCTTCCAATATCCGGACCGGGCCTGCAACGCCTTTCAACTTGGCGCGGTAGATCACCACACCTTCGGTTACGCGCATCACATAGGTCCGCGTCTCGGCAAAAGGAATGCTTTCGACCCAGTCCACCACATCGACCGAAGGCAGTCTTGGATCGCCGTATGCCTCGATCCAATCCCGCGGGCGACCTGGACCGGCATTGTACCCCGACGCAATCAGCGCGATCGAGGGGCCGAATTCATCCATCATCTTGCGCAGGTATTCGGCCCCCAGCGTTACATTGAAGGCCGGGTCGGTGGTCAGACGCCCCACGTCAAAGGGCAGGCCCAATGCATCGGCCATATGTTCGGCGGTGGCGGGCAAAAGTTGCATCAGACCCAGGGCATTGGCCGTACTGCGGGCCCCGGGATCGAACTCGCTTTCACGTCGTGCAATCGACAAGGCAAGGGCGCGGCTGACGGCCAGATCATCGGGCACCATGTCAGGCACCGGGAAATAGGGGCGCGCAAAGACCAGATCGCGGTCAATAGCGGCCTTTGCAATCAAGAGTGCGCTGCGATACTGGCCGAACTGCAGGGCATATTCCGACAGCAATTCGAAATCGCGGTCATTCAGGCTCTCGCCCAGATGCAGCAAGAACCGCGATGACAGCGAGTATTGCCCGGCCTTGTACAAGCGCTGCGACGCCTCGAATACCGAGGTGCGCGTGAACGCCGCCTGCGACCATTGACCCGCGGGCGGCTGGTCGGAGATCGCGGCCGGGTCCAGCGTCTGGCCCAGACGCTCGGCGGCGAGCAGCCCGTAGAAAGAGGTCTGGTAGGTCGCCGCCGTCTGATAGGCGCTGCGCGCCCGGTCTGCGCTGCCCGCAGCCTCGTTGGCCCGGCCGGTCCAGTACCAGGCCCGCGCCAGACTGATCGGCGTGGCCGAGGTGGTCTGCAACCGCGCGAAATGGGTCAGGGCAAGGGCGGGATCATTCAGCTTGCGCAGGGCGATGTAACCGGCCAGGAACTCCAGTTCGGCAAAATCGGCCCCCGTGGTCAGATGGTGGCCGGATGCGACTCGGTACGCCTGTTTCGGCGCTCCGCTTCGCATCATGTAACGGGCCAGAGCGATGCGTTTTTCGGCCCATTTGGCCGGATTGCCCAAGGTCGCGGCGCTTTGTGACGTCGCGATAATCAACACGGCGGCATCGGCATAGTTGTCATGACGCATCCGGTACAAGAACCGCTCGAATGCCAGACCGGGATCATCCCGCGCTGTCTCGGGCACCGCTGCGACAAGAGCCGTCACCCCGTCCTTGTCAGCGCGCAGGGCCATCCGCGCCCGGGCCAAGGCGCCAAGGGTCACATCGACCAGCGGCAACATCCGAAGCGCTTCGTCGGCGCGGTCGCCGTCCCACAAGATGCGGTCCAGCCGTGCGGCATGGCCCTCGGCCAGCGCATCGGGGTGACGCTGCAACAGTTCGGCCTGATCCTCGGCGCTGTATTTCAGCACCAGCCAGCCGCGCAGGGCCTCGGTCCGGGCCTCGGCCCCACGGCCCAACTGGTCAAGGGCCCGCACCAAGGCCAGCGAACCGGTGCCACTGCGCGGCATGTCGGCCCCGAAATACGCCAGAACGCGCGCAGGGTCCGCAGACCTTGCGGCGGCCACCTCGCCCTTTTCCTTGAGCAGTCCCAGACCCGGCCAGTCGGCGCGGCGTTCAAGGAAACTTTCATAATCGCCCAGCGTCCCCACCGCCGCACGCAACTGGGTCCACAGCACCACATCCGCCCCCACCGCGCCCGCCCCGCTTGCCGCAGCAGCGGCACCCGGCCAATCGGCAGCGGTGGTCAGTTTCATCGCGGTTTTGAGGGCTGCGGCTTCGGTCGAGGGATCGGCACGCGACAAAGCAGGGCCGAGGATCAGCGAGATCCCAAGCACAATCGTGCCGATCAGGTTCGGGGCATAACGGATCATGGCCAGAACCTGCCCGATGCGGGGGATGATCACAACCCATTTGGCCGTGATCGGCGGGGCGGTGCCAAAGCTGTCGCCATCCCGCGTCGTGCCAAAGCCGGCCTTGGCAAAGTCGGGTCTGGCCTTTAGAAACGCGGTCGACCAATCGGGGCCCAGGCCCCCCAAGCAGGAGATGTTGCCATGTTCAAAGGGTCCATTCCCGCCCTTGTTACGCCGTTCAAAGATGGCGCACTGGATCTGGTGGCATTGAAAAAGTTGGTCGAATGGCAGATCGCGCAAGGCTCGACCGGGCTTGTGCCCGTCGGCACCACCGGCGAAAGCCCCACGCTCAGCCATGCCGAGCATCGCCAGGTCGTCGAAGAGGTCGTCAAGATCGCCGCGGGCCGCGTGCCGGTGATTGCGGGCGCAGGGTCCAACAACACCGCCGAAGGGATCGACCTGATCCGCCATGCCGCCCGTGTCGGTGCCGATGCGGCGCTTGTGGTTACGCCCTATTACAACAAGCCCACCCAAGCCGGCATGATCGCCCATTACACCGCGTTGCACGACTGCTGCGACCTTCCCATCATCATCTACAACATTCCCGGCCGTTCCGTGGTGGACATGTTGCCCGAGACGATGGGCACGTTGGCCAGACTGCCCCGCATCATCGGCGTCAAGGATGCCACCGGCAAGATCGAGCGCGTGTCGATGCAGCGCGCCACCTGCGGCGCAGATTTTATCCAGTTGTCCGGAGAGGATGCCACGGCTCTGGGCTTCAATGCCCATGGCGGGGTTGGTTGCATTTCGGTCACAGCCAATGTCGCCCCCCGACTATGCGCCGCGTTTCAGGCGGCGACGCTGGCGGGCGACTATGCAAAGGCGCTGGCCTATCAAGACCGCCTGATGCCGCTGCATGAAGCGATCTTTATCGAGCCGGGGTTGGCGGGAGCGAAATACGGCCTGTCGCAGCTGGGCCTGTGTTCGCCAGAGGTGCGCTTGCCGCTGGTCACCTTGACCGAGGGCACGCAGGCAAGGATCCGGGCCGCGATGGAGTTCGCGGGGATCTTGTGACCGGCGCGTCAAGCAGTTGGCGCGTGGAATGCCCTGCATTCCTTTTTGGATGTTTTGGCCAAAACGAAAGGGCAAGGGATGCGGCGTGACGTCTGATCTGCGCGGTAGCCTGTTCATGACCGCCGCGATGGCAGGCTTCGCCATCGAGGACGCGTTTGTGAAGGTGATCTGCCGGTCCATGGCATTGGGGCAGATGCTGGTGCTGATGGGCATGCTGGGGGTTGCGGTCTTTGCCGGCTTGGCGCTTTTGGCCGGTGACGCTCCCTTGCCCCGCAGCGCACTGACCGCGACGATGGCGGTGCGGTCGGGATTCGAGATTGCGGGCCGTCTGTTTTATGCACTGGCCATTGCGCTGACGCCCTTGGCCACCGCCTCGGCGATCTTGCAGGCGACGCCGCTGGTCGTGGTGCTGGGGGCGGTGCTGCTGTTCGGCGAAAGGGTCAGTCTGGGTCGCTGGGGGCTGATCGTGCTGGGGTTGGTGGGTGTTCTGGTGATCTTGCGGCCGGGGATCGACGGATTTTCGCCGCTGTCGCTATTGGCACTGCAGGCGATGATCGGGTTTGCCGGCAGGGATCTGGCCACGCGCGCGGCGCCGATGAGCCTGTCAAACGCGCAATTGGGGGTCGCCGGCTATCTGATGTTGACCCTGTCGGGGCTGATCATTCTGGCTTCAAGCGGTGAGGCCACGGTGCCAGAGGGCCGCCTGCTGGGCTGGCTTTTGCTGGCTGCCGGCTTTGGCATCGCCGCGTATGCCGCCTTGACCGCGGCAATGCGCACCGGAGATGTCGCGGCCGTCACGCCGTTTCGCTATGCGCGTTTGTTATTCGCGATGATCTTGGGGCGCGTGGTTTTTGGCGAGAATCCTGATGCCGCCACCCTGACTGGTGCCGGCATCATCGTGTCCAGCGGCGTCATTCTTATGGCTCGCCGACGCGCAGGATGACCCTGACGCCCACTGTTGCGCCGTGGCGCTTCAGAACAGAACGTCGGTTGCGACGATCAAAGGCGACCGGTTGAGGTAGAACTGGAAATCCACAACGCAATCGCCATTCAGGTTCCATTCAGGTCGCCTTGGATCATGGCATGGGCCTTTTCATACATGGCCTGCGGACCGTCGCCCGCCACCAGTGGTACCGTGCCGATGAACTTGCGCTCGATCACAAACCCGCTCAAGTCAGCCTTCTCAAGACCCGCCTAGAAATCGATGATCGGGGCGAACTGATTCACATCGCTGGTCTAAGCAGAGATTCGTTGGTTGGCCAACGGATTTGGCTCTCGTT
>JBAXXO010000214.1:0-5484 GCA_037127855.1 Alphaproteobacteria bacterium | reverse complement strand
GGCGCGCTGACCGGCGACAGTCGGGCCTTTGCGGCGGAGTTGCTGGCCGAGGCGGGGGTGGCGGTGACGCCGGGTCTGGACTTTGACCCGGTGCGAGGGGCGCGGTGGTTGCGGTTCAGCTATGCCCGTGCCACGGCGGATATTGTCGAGGGGTTGCGGCGGTTGCGGGCCTATATGGCCCAGAGGGGCAGATGATGCATGTTTTGCGGGCCGTCGTGCGGTGGCTGCTGGCTGGAGCTTTGTTGGCCGGGGCTTTGCTGGCAGGGCCGGCGATGGCGCAGGGCCTTTCAGCGCTGGCGCGGCTGGACCCCGGGGCCAGCCATCTGCGCGACGCGGGCGGCGGCGGGGTCGATCTGGTGCTGTCGCTAAGCCAGCCGGTGCCGTGGCGGGGGCGTGTGCTGGACAAGCCGGCGCGGGTGGTGATGGATTTCCGCGAGGTGGACTGGACGGGACTGGACGGCATGGCGCAGGACCGGGGGGCGGTGACGGCGGTGCGCGCCGGGGTGTTCCGGCCCGGATGGTCGCGGCTGGTGCTGGACCTTGCCCAGCCCATGCTGGTGCAAGAGGCCGAGATGCGCACGAAAGGCGGTACGGTTGGCGGTGGGGCGATGGTGCAGGTGACGCTGCGGCCCGCCAGTGCGGCGGCCTTTGCCGCCAAAGCCGCCCAACCCGAACCGCCGGGCTGGGCCCTGCCCAAGGCTGCGGTCTTGCAGCCGGTGCCGCCGCGGGGGGCGGGGCCGCTGACGGTGGTGCTGGACCCCGGCCATGGTGGCATTGACCCCGGGGCGGAACGCGATGGCAACAGCGAGGCGCGGCTTATGATGGTCTTTGCCCGCGAGTTGAAGGAGGTCTTGCTGCGCGACGGGGGGTTCAATGTCGTGCTGACGCGCGAGGAGAATGTGTTCGTGCCGCTGGAAACCCGGATCTCTATCGCGCATCAGGCGGGGGCGCAGGTTTTCGTGTCGCTGCATGCCGATGCCCTGGCCGAGGGTGAGGCGGTGGGGGCCACGGTCTATATGCTGGCCGAAGATGCCAGCGATGCGGCCTCGGCCACTTTGGCCGAGCGGCACAATCGCGATGACCTGTTGGCGGGCATCGACCTGACGCTGCAGGATGACATGGTGGCCACCGTGTTGATGGACATGGCGCGGACCGCGACACAACCACGCACCCAAAGGTTGGCAGAGGCGCTGGTGGCGTCCATCAAGGGGCGCGGCATCAAGATGCATCGCAAGCCGCTGCAAGGGGCTTCGTTTTCGGTGCTGAAATCGCCCGATATCCCGTCGCTGCTGCTGGAATTGGGGTTCTTGTCCAGTGCCGGCGACATGGCGCGGCTGTCGGATGCGGCCTGGCGGTTGCAGATGGCGCAGGCGATCCGGGACGGGTTGAAGTCATGGGCGGCGGCGGATGCGGCAAGGGCGGCAGCCGCGCCCTGACCCTGCGCGCGAATGCGCCACGGGGTGCCGCAAGGTTTTGACCTTTGCCCGCAACCCTGTGTATAAGGCGCCTCGGATCAACGGGGAATGCGGGCGTGCTAAGGTTCATCATGTCGTTCTTTGGTGCCATTTTCACGATGGTGACCATGGGCCTGTTGTTTGCGTCCCTGACCATTGGCGGCATTTTCTATATGTATTCGGCAGACTTGCCCAGTTCGGACAGTCTGGCCAACTATGCCCCGCCCACGATCAGCCGAATCTATTCCGCCGAAGGCGCGGTGATGGACGAGTTTGCGACCGAGCGGCGGATATTCGTGCCGATCGGTGACATTCCCGATCTGGTCAAGAACGCCTTCATCTCGGCCGAGGACAAGCATTTCTACACCCATGCCGGTTATGATATCGAAGGCATGGTCGCCGCCGCCCGTGATGCCATCCTGTCACGCGGCAAGAATACGCGCGGCGCATCGACCATCACGCAGCAGGTGATGAAGAACTTCCTGCTGTCAGGCGACCGTTCGGCGGAACGCAAGATCAAGGAAATCATTCTGGCCGCGCGGCTGGAAAAGACTCTGACCAAGGAAAAGATCCTTGAATTGTACCTGAACGAGATTTTCCTTGGGCAAAATGCCTATGGCGTGGCGGCGGCGGCGCAGACCTATTTCAACAAGGCGCTGGCAGACCTGAACCCGCATGAGGCGGCGATGCTGGCCTCGATGCCCAAGGCACCGTCGGATTTTCATCCGGTGCGCAACAAGCAACGTCTGCTAGAGCGGCGCAACTATGTGCTGCAGCAAATGTGGCAGAACGGTTATCTGGACGAGGCGACTTATGACGTTGAGAAGCAGGCCCCGCTGCAATCGGTGCAGAACGGCGACTTTCCTGCCTATCGCAATGTGGTGCAGCCGCGCGATTACTTTACCGACGAAATTCGCCGTCAGTTGTCGGGCACCTTTGGCGAAAGCGAGTTCTTTTCGGGCGGACTGTCGATCCGCGCGACGCAGGACCCTGAATTGCAAAAGCTGGCCGCCGATGCGCTGCGCGAGGGGTTGGAGAAATATGACCGCGCCCAAGGTGTGTGGCGCGGCACCGGCAAGCAGTTAGAGCCCGGCGATCTGGCGGCGGACAAGTGGCGTGCCGCCCTGTCGGACGTGCCGGGTCTGGCGCGGGATGTGGCGGGCTGGCATGCGGCGGTGGTACGGGATCTGGGCGCGGATACGGCGACACTGGGGATCGAGGGGGTCGATGATGGCACCGACACGACGCTGCCGGCCAAGGATGTGACCTGGGCGCGCAAACGCAACCGCGACGGCACGCTGAACAAGAAGGCCAAGGTGCCCGCCGATCTTGTCTCGGTCGGCGATATCGTGATGGTGCGCGCCGTCACCGCCGAGGATGGCAGCTTTGTCCGCTGGTCGCTGCGTCAGGTGCCCGAGGTGCAGGGCGGTTTCATGGCGATGGATGTGAATACCGGCCGTGTCATGGCGATGCAGGGCGGCTTTTCCTATCAGGACTCGGTGTTCAACCGCGCCACCCAGGCGACGCGGCAGCCCGGCTCCAGTTTCAAGCCCTTTGTCTATGCGGCGGCCCTGGACAGCGGCTTTACCCCCGCCACGATCATCATCGACGCCCCGATCGAGATCGACACGCCGCAGGGTCTGTGGACCCCGCAGAACTCGACCGGCAAATATTATGGCCCGGCGCCGATGCGCACCGGGATCGAGCAAAGCCGCAACCTGATGACCATCCGCATCGCGCAAGAAGTCGGCATGGACACTGTCGCAGGCTATGCCGAGCGGTTCGGGGTCTATGACAAGCTGCAGCCGGTGCTGGCCAATGCCCTGGGGGCGCAGGAAACGACGCTGTTCAAGATGGTCGGGGCCTATGCCATGTTCGCCAATGGCGGCGAGCGGGTCGAGCCGACATTGGTTGACCGCGTGCAAGACCGTTATGGCAAGACGATCTATCGCCATGACAGCCGCACGTGCACCGATTGCACCGCTGACAGTTTGCCCGCTGGTCAGGCGGTAAGTATCAATTCCGACCGTGAGCGGGTGATGAACGCGATCACAGCCTATCAGCTGACCTCGATGATGGAAGGCGTGATCAAGCGCGGCTCGGGCACGGGGGTCAAGCTGCCGGTGCCGGTGGCGGGCAAGACCGGCACGACCAATGATGCCAAGGATGTGTGGTTTATCGGCTTTACCTCCAACATCGTGGCGGGTTGCTATATGGGCTTTGACACGCCGCGCACGCTGGGGGAGGGGGCCTATGGTGGCACGCTGTGTGTGCCGATCTTTCAGGCGTTCATGGAAAAGGCTGTGCAGCGGTTCGGCGGCAGGAAATTCAAGGTTCCACCCGGTGGCCATTTCATCAATATCGACCGTTTCACTGGCGCGCGGTTGCCCGACGGTGCCAAGGGCGCCAATGTGCAGGCCGAGTATTTCCGTGACGGCGAAGAGCCGGACTTTGGCGTAAGCGCCAAGGTGGTGGATGGCGGCTTTCGGATGGGTGAAAACCTGCCCTTGTTCGCGGTGGGCGAGAAGGATGGCGGTGGAACCCAGGCTGTCACCACGGCGGATGGCAAGGTCAAGGCGGTGCCAAAAAAGGCCAAATTCGGCAGCCTGTCGTCGGGCGGCTTGTACTAAGGTCACAGCGCCGCGCGGGCCCGACGCATCACGCGTTTCAACGGCGCTGGCTGTGGTGGGACAAGGGCGCGGCCCGGTCGGGCAAATCCTCGGTCATTGCGCACAAGCACCGACCTTTCGCCGATCCAAAGCCCGGCACGCGGTCATTTTCAGCCAGGCTCCCTTGCCCCGCGCCGGACGAGGCGGTATCACCCGCCCCAGACTTGCAAGGACAGACTGCCATGCGCGCCGAGACGCAGAACCACGTTGATGCCATCACCAAATCCTTGCTGCTGCTGGGCCAACGCATGGACCGCGACACCATCCAGCACCGGCTGGAGGAGTTCGACGCCATGATCGAGGCGCCCGACCTGTGGAACGATCCGGCCCGGGCGCAACGGCTGATGAAAGAGCGTCAGGGCCTGATCGACGCGCTGGGGTCATACAGGCTGGTCGAACAGGGTCTGCGCGACAATGTCGATCTGATCGAAATGGGTGAGGCCGAGGGCGACGCCGACATCGTCGCCGAGGCCGAAGCGGCGCTGGTCGCGCTGGCAAGCCTCGCCGCCCAAAAGGAATTGGAGGCGCTGCTGAACGGCGAGGCTGACAGCAACGACACCTTCCTTGAAATCAACGCGGGGGCGGGTGGAACCGAAAGCTGCGACTGGGCGTTGATGCTGGCGCGCATGTATGTGCGCTGGGCGGAACGCAAGGGTTACACTGTTGAACTGCTGTCCGAGATCGATGGTGACGAGGCCGGCATCAAATCGGCCGCCTACAAGATCAGCGGCCACAATGCCTATGGCTGGCTGAAAACCGAAAGCGGCGTGCACCGACTGGTGCGGATCAGCCCCTTTGGTTCGGGCGACAAACGGCAAACCTCGTTTGCCTCGATCTGGGTCTATCCGGTGGTGGATGACAATATCGAGATCGAGGTGCAGGACAAGGACATCCGCATCGACACCTACCGGTCCTCGGGTGCCGGTGGCCAGCACGTCAACAAAACCGATTCCGCAGTGCGGATCACGCATTTTCCCAGCGGAATCGTTGTGACCTCGTCGATGAAGTCGCAGCACCAGAACCGTGACATTGCCATGACCGCGCTGAAGGCGCGGCTGTATCAGATGGAATTGGACAAGCGCAACGCTGCGACCAATGAAGCGCATGAAAACAAGGGCGATGCGGGCTGGGGCAACCAGATTCGGTCTTATGTGCTGCAGCCCTATCAGATGGTCAAGGACCTGCGCACCGCCTACGAGACCAGCGATACCAGCGGCGTGCTGGATGGCGATCTGGACAGGTTCATGGCCGCGACGCTGGCCATGGATGTGGCGGGAAAATCCCGCGCCGAGGCCAATTCTGAAGACTAGCTGTCATGTCTCGATAGGTTGTTGGCGGGAATCCTCGATATGGGGGTTTTG
>JBAXXO010000213.1:0-5541 GCA_037127855.1 Alphaproteobacteria bacterium | reverse complement strand
TGCTTTAACTGGAGGTTAATATGAAGAAAATCGCTCTCGCTGCTGCTCTGTCGATGGCCGCTTCCACGTCTTTCGCTGGCGGTGTGGTCGAACCAGTCATGGTTGCTCCGGTCGTTGTTGAACCGGCAAAAACGTCGTCGTCCAATGGCGGCCTGCTGATCCCGATCCTGCTGTTGATCGTTCTGGCCGCTGCTGCAGCAAACGCCTGATCTACTGGTCGCGACCTTTGCAAAAGACGGCAGCTTGCTGCCGTCTTTTCGCATTTTGGATGGGGCAATCAGGCAACAGTTGGATAATGCCGAGGCGCAGGCGTTGCATTTGATGCGCGAAGATGCTTTTATCCGGTCACGAGCAACAATCTTGTCGCATCCGGTCACGGACTTGACGTCCTCGCCTGATGCAAAAAACTGGAGACTAAGAAAATGAAAAAAATCGCCCTCGCCGCCGCTGTCTCGGTCGCCGCTTCGTCCGCATTCGCTGGTGGCATGTCTCAGCCTGTCATGGAAGCACCGATCGTTGAGGCTCCGGCCGCTGCACCGCCTTCGTCGTCCAATGGCGGCCTGCTGATCCCGATCCTGCTGCTGATCGTTCTGGCCGCTGCTGCAGCGAACGCCTGATCCGGCTTGTGATCCGGCAAAGGTCTGATCGGACATTCCCAAACGATTATTGACGGCGGGGCGACCTGCCGTTTTTTTGTGCCTTGCGTATCATTTCGGCTTCAGCCAGCCGCTCAGATTTTCGCTGATGATCGTGGTCAGTGCCGTGATATGGGCGGGCTGGTCGTTCAGACAGGGAATATAGGTAAATTGCTGCCCACCGGCATGCTCGAACGCCTCGCGAATCTCGCCATTGATTTCTTCCAGGGTTTCGATGCAATCGGCGGAAAAGGCTGGGGCCATTACGGCGATGTTTTTGACACCAGATTTTGCCAATTCGGCAACATGCTCTACCGTGTATGGCTTTAGCCATTCTTCACGTCCAAAAACCGATTGAAACGTGACGTCGATGCTGCGCTTGTCCCAACCCAGCCGTTCACGCAACAGCCTTGTCGTTTTGGCGCATTGGCAGTGATAGGGGTCCCCCTCCATCAGATAGCGCAGCGGCATGCCGTGATAGCTGGTGATCAGCCTGTCCGGGCGATGGTCGAGTTTGGCATAGGCCTCGGTCACCGAATGGGCCAGTGCGTCAATATACAGCGGGTGCTCGAAATACTCAGCCACGGTGCGGGCGGCGGGCTGCCGCTTTTGGGCCATCAGCGCCGAAAAGAACGAATCATTGGCCGTGGCCGATGTGGCACCCGCGTAATGGGGGTACAGGGGAAAGAACAAAATCTTCTCGCAGCCGCCCGCGACCATATTGGCCACCTTGGAAAGTGTCGTCGGATTGCCATAGCGCATGCAGAAATCAACCATGACCTCATCGCCATACAGGGCTGTCAGACTGGCCGCCAGCGCCTCGGTCTGGTCGCGGGTGATGGTCAGCAGCGGGCTTTCGTTCTTTTCCTCATTCCAGATCAGCCGATAGTTCGCCCCTGATTTCTGCGGTCGGATCGACAGGATGATCAGCTGCAAGATGGGTTGCCATTTCCAGTTGGGCAGATCGACCACACGCTTGTCCGAGAGAAACTCGTTCAGATAGCGCCGCATCGACCAATAGTCGGTCGCGTCGGGCGTTCCCAGATTGGCCAGCAAGATGCCGATCTTGGCCGACTTTACCGCTGGATGATTGCCGGGCGCGTGGGTCAGGCGGCCAAGTCCGGGTGTGGCATCAAGCATGGTCAGATTCCTTTTCCAGCACGGTAGATAGTGGTTTTCTGTGCTGCTTCAACGGGGACTTTGGCCGCGGGGCAAAGGCAGTTCGGCGGTTTGCAGGGCCTGCGCCAGCCTGTTCACCGCCGAACCGGGCCGCAGCGGCTTTTGATGGGCATCATGCGGAGCCCAGCCCGATAAGGCAACGATTTCAAAGGTCGCCGGGATCAAACCATCGGCACCACGCAGGTTGCTGTATAATTCTGCAGCACGTTCGAACACCGCGCGACCCGTCGGGCGGCGCAGCCGCGCGGCCAAGGCATTGCCTTCGCCCATGGCGCGCAGATCGGTCATCAGATGCCAGATGTCGCGGTAGCGCACGATGGTGGTAAAGCTGTCCGCCACCGGCAACGCGAACCCCGCGCGCTGCAACAGAGACCCCAGATCGCGAATCTCGCCCATGGGCAGCACGCGGGGCGACAATCCGCCGGTGACATCTGATTCGGCCTGCGCCAGACAGGCCCGCAATTCTTGCAAGGTCTGGCCACCAAACATCAGCGCCAGCAGCCAGCCATCGGGTTTCAGCGCCCGGCGACATTGTACCAACTGGCCTACCGGGTCGTTCGCCCAATGCAGCGACAAGGCATGGAACACAAGATCATGCGCCAAGGGTGCCAGCGCCAGCACCTCATCGTCGGCAACCGATAGCATATCGGGCCATAAATGCGGGAAAGCTGTGACAACCGCTGGATCTGTAAAGGTTCTGTTAACCTCTTTCCGCCTCTCCTCGACTTCACCGATGATCATGTCCTGCAAAAAGAACGCCGTGGCGCGGCGGCGATTTCGGCTCAGGGCGGCGCGGTCTGTCAAAAGGGGTGGTTGCATGATGATGGCCGAACATAGGGGGGCGTGATGAGAATGCAAGCCTTGCTGCATCTGGTCTATCCGCCGCAATGCCTGATTTGTGACGCGCGGGTGACCACGGATTTCGGCCTGTGCGCGACCTGTTGGCGCGACACGCCCTTCATCACCGGGCTGACCTGTACCAAATGTGGCCTGCCGCTGCCGGGCCAGGATGATGCCGAGCATGTGCTGTGCGACGACTGCCTGCTGATCGCCCGACCATGGGGCCAGGGCCGCGCCGCGCTGTTGTACGGTGACACTGCGCGCAAGCTGGTACTGGCGCTGAAACATGGTGACCGAATCGATTTGGCGCGACCGGCTGCCCAGTGGATGAAACGGGCGGCCGAACCGATTCTGAAACCCGACATGGTGGTGGCTCCGGTACCGCTGCATTGGCGGCGATTGCTGAAACGGCGCTACAATCAGGCGGCGTTGCTGTCGGCGGGTGTGGCGCGCTTGGCCGGGCTGAACCATTGCCCCGATCTTTTGCAACGCCGACATAGCACCGGCGATCAGGACGGTCGCACCCGGGATGGTCGCTTTGCCAATATGGCCGACGCGCTGACGGTGCATCCAAAGCGGTATCATCTGGTCGAGGGGCGGCATATCCTGCTGGTGGATGACGTGATGACCTCGGGGGCCACCTTGGCCAGCGCTGCCGAGGCCTGTCTTGCCATCGGTGCCACAGGGATATCGGTTGTGGTCATGGCACGCGTTGCGAAGGATCATCAGTAAGGTATAGTGATCGGCGAAAGGGACATCACCGATGAAAACCGTTGAAATCTATACCACACCAACCTGCCCCTACTGTTCCGCCGCCAAACGGTTGCTGACCAAAAAGGGTGCCACTTACCGCGAGATCGACGTCAGCCGCGACGCGGCCCTGCGTGACGCCATGACCAAACGCGCCACGGGCAGCCGTACGGTGCCGCAAATCTTTATCGGTGGCCAGCATGTCGGCGGCTGCGACGACCTATATGCCCTGGATCATGCGGGCCGCCTTGACCCGATGCTCGCCTGATGCGGGTTGCTCTGCTGCAACTGAGTGTCAACGACCAGCCGGCGGCAAATCTGCAGGTCACTTTGGATATGGTGCGCAAGGCGCATGCCGGCGGTGCCAATTTCATCCTGACGCCCGAGATGACCAACGCCCTATCCTCCAGCCGCGCCCATCAGCGCGCGGTCTTTGTGCAAGAACAGGCCGATCTGACGCTGGCCAATCTGCGCGAAGAGGCGGCCCATCTGAAAGTCTGGCTGCTGATCGGCTCGCTTGGGCTGAAAACCCGGGCGCGCGATCCGCGCTTTGCCAACCGTTCGTTTCTGATCGGGCCGGATGGTGCGATCATGGCGCGTTATGACAAGATCCACATGTTCGATGTGAACGTGACCGAAACCGAGATCTACCGCGAATCCGAAGGCTATCGCCCGGGGTCAAAGGCGGTCATCGCCGACACCGCGCTGGGACTCATCGGCATGACCGTCTGCTATGACCTCCGTTTCCCGCAACTGTACCGCAAACTGGCCCAAGGTGGCGCGCAGATCATCACCGTTCCCGCCGCCTTCAACCACATTACCGGCGTCGCGCATTGGCAGACATTGCTGCGCGCTCGCGCCATCGAGACCGGATGTTACATTCTTGCCCCCGCCCAGACCGGCTTTCACCCCGAGCAGCATGGCAAGGGCCGCCGCACCCATGGCCACAGCATGGTCGTCTCACCCTGGGGTGAGGTTTTGTCGGATGCGGGCACCGAACCCGGCATCAGCTATGCGATGATCAATCTGGCTGATGTGGCGCAGGCGCGCGCGCGCATCCCCTCCTTGCAGCATGACCGCAAATTCCGGGGCCCCTTACGTGCGCCATCCTGACGTGCCGCGATGACCGAGCGCAACGAAGACATCGCCGTCACGCTGTTTGGCGAGTTGTTCATCGCCGATCAACTGGCACGCAATCTGGTGACCAAGGCGCTGCCGCGTGGTATGGAACTGTCGCATTTTTCGGTGCTGAACCATCTGGCGCGCCTGTCGGATGAACGCACACCCGCGCAACTGGCCAAGGCGTTTCACGTGACACGCGGGGCGATGACCAACACTCTGGCCAAGCTTGAAATCGCCGGCCACATCCATATCCGTCCCGACTGGGATGATGCGCGCCGGAAACTCGTGGCCATCAGCCCCTCGGGTCGCGCCGCGCGCGATATGGCGGTGCAGGCTGTCGCACCGCTGATTGCCGATGTTGTGCGCGCCTTGGGTGCCGACCGCGTCCGCGCCGTCATCCCCGTCCTGCGCGAAATGCGAATCAGACTCGAAACCGAAGACTGATCACCCGGCTTAATTCTGCAGATTGTTCACCAGCGCGTCCGTTGTCGACCCCAGCCGGAAGGCCGATCCGGTCAGACTGATGATGGTGCTGGTATTGACCAGCGGGCTTTGCGTCACCAACACCAGATCGCGGTTCTGAATGTCGAACTCGCCCGCGCTGAACAGACCATCCGCACTGGTCAGATCCAGCGCAAAGATCATTCGGTCACGGCTGGGCCCTCTGGCATCACTGCGCACGGCCGAATCCGGATAGTCGCGCAGGATCAGAATCCCCTTTGGGTCTGCGGTCGAAGCCTTCAACCCCCCAATCAGGGACATCGCCTCCAGCGCGGTGACACGGTCGCGTGGGAAACTGACCTGCGCCTGGGTGCCGGACGCCCCGAGTGACAGAAAATAGCGTTTATCGGCCTCAAGAAAGACCTTGTCACCGCCGCGCATGGTCGTATCCAGCTCGGGATCGGCCAGCAGCCTTTCGGACGAGATGCGATACAACTTGCCGCCCCGCGACAGATTGACCTGCGGGTTATTCATGCTGGCCGGAATCCCGCCCCCCTGCGCCAGCACCGAGGTC
>JBAXXO010000212.1:0-5553 GCA_037127855.1 Alphaproteobacteria bacterium | reverse complement strand
GATTTCCAGCTATTTCAGCAATTCGGAACTGGCGGGCGACATGGCCAACCCGGCCACGGCTGCGGTGGCAGCCTTGCTGGACCCGTTCAAGGCCGATCTGCTGCCCGGCGCGCTGGAGGGCTATAGCCTGCCGGTATCGGACGGGACCGAGGCGAACCGGGCGGGGTTGCGCAAGGCCGGTGCGTTGCTGACCGAAGCGGGCTGGACAGTGACGGACGGGGTGTTGAAGGACGCGGCAGGCGTGCCGTTTGCGTTTGAGATCCTGCTTGCCAACGGATCGACGGATACGATTTCGGCGACCCAGATCTTTGTCGAGGCGCTGAAACGGCTGGGGATCGAGGCCAAGATCACGACCGTAGATTCGGCGCAGTACAAAGAGCGCACGACGAATTACGACTTTGACATGACCAGTTACATCCGGTCGCTGTCGTTGAGCCCGGGCAATGAACAGACGCTGTATTGGGGGCATGAAGGTGTGGAAAAGCCCGGCACGCGCAACTGGATGGGAATGAACAGCCCTGCCGCCGAGGCGATGATCAAGGCCATGGTCAGTGCAGGCAACCGCGCAGATTTCGTGACCGCCACCCAGGCGCTGGACCGGGTGTTGACCAGCGGGCGCTATGTGATCCCGTTCTGGTATTCGAATGTGTCAAGATTGGCGCACAAGAAGGACTTGCATTATCCGACCTATCTGCAGATCTATGGCGACTGGCTGGGCTTTTTGCCTGATGTCTGGTGGTATGAAAAATAAGAACCCAATGAGGCTGAGCATGACGAAACTATGCATGGCGGTGGCTGTGATGGCCACCCTTGCCGGATGCAACACGGTGAATGGCGTTGGGCAGGACATCTCGGGCGGGGCCACGATGGTGTCGGGCTGGCTGGGCGGGTGAGGGTCGCCGAAGGGGACGCGACGCGATCTCAGGTCAGGGACGTGACCCACAGGATGGTGGCATCGTCGTCCGACATGCTGATGACGTTGTGGCCCATCGTGGCATCGTAATAGGCACAATCGCCACGGCGCAGTTCGACGGGTTCGTAAAACTCGGTGTACAGCCGGATGACGCCGGTCAGGACATAAAGAAACTCCTCGCCTTCGTGCCGGACCCAGCCGTCGAATTCGGCCATGTCGCGGGCGCGGATGGTGGCGCGGTAGGGCAGCATGGCTTTGCGCGTCAGGCTGCCTGCCAGCAGTTCATGTTCATAGGTCGCGGTCACGTGGCCCTGCCCGCTGCCCGATTTGGTGACTGCCATGCGACCGGAAACCTGGGCGCGTCCGGCGGGGGTGAAAAGCTGCGGGACCGAAACCTTTAAACCCTCGGCCAGTTTCTTGACGGCGTCATAGGTGGGCGACATCTGGCCGTTTTCGATCTTGGACAGGGTCGAGCGTGCCAGACCGGCCTGCGCTGCAGCTTGATCCAGCGTCCAGCCCTTGGCTTTGCGCAGGTCGCGCACACGCTGGCCGAGGTTCAAGGGTTCGGCGACAGCATCACCACCGGTTTCGCGGGCAATGCGGATCAGTTTTTTCGGGTCAGAGATCGACATGGACTTGCATAGACCGGCCCGCGACGCCGCGCAACGGATGCGTCGGTCGATTGTTTGTCGTAACTGAACAATCCGGGATTGCGGGCCATGGCGGCAGTGGGGTTAATGGTGCCAGAGAACTCAGGGGGGAACACATGCGTACCACAGCGATCGTGCAAAAGATATTGTCGAACTATGAGGGTGAAGCGCCCGGCGTCAAGGCCAATCTGGCGCGGATGCTGATGGAAGGCGCCTTGGCCGGCACGGGCAAGATGATCATTCTGCCGGTCGATCAGGGCTTTGAACACGGGCCGGCGCGCAGTTTCGCGGTCAATCCGGGCGGCTATGACCCGCATTACCATTATAGACTGGCGATTGACGCCGGGCTGTCGGCCTATGCGGCACCCTTGGGGCCGCTGGAGGCGGGGGCGGATACCTTTGCAGGCCAGATTCCGACGATCTTGAAGGTGAACAGTGCGAACAGTCTGATGGGGCCCGGTGCCGGCAAGGATCAGGCGATAACGGCCTCGGTCGACGATGCGTTGCGCCTGGGCTGTGCGGCGATCGGGTTCACGATCTATCCAGGCTCTGATCAGATGCTGGGCATGTTCGAGGAAATCCGCGCCATGCGACACGAGGCGGCGCGCAAGGGCATTGCGACAGTGATCTGGTCTTATCCGCGCGGCAGCATGAGCAAGGACGGTGAGACGGCGGTCGATGTGACAGCCTATGCCGCCCATATCGCGGCGCTGCTGGGCGCGCATATCATCAAGGTCAAGCTGCCAACGGCCTTTGTCGAGCAGGACGAAGCCAAGAAAGTCTATGACGCCCAGCGGATTGCCGTGGCAACCCTGACCGAGCGGGTCGCGCATGTGGTGCAAAGCTGTTTTGACGGGCGGCGGATCGTGGTGTTTTCGGGCGGCGCCGCCAAAGGTGCGGACGCGGTCTTTGACGACGCGCTGGCGATCCGGGGTGGTGGCGGCAATGGGTCAATCATCGGCCGCAATGCGTTCCAGCGGCCTAGGGACGAGGCGTTGGCGATGCTGAGCAGGATGATTGACATCTACAAGGGCAAGGTCTGATCCGGGCGGGCCGGATTGGGCCGGGCTTTGCGGCAGTGACTGCTTGTTTTGTGGTCATGCCGCGGGCAAAACATGGCGACATTCACAATGGATCTGCGGATCGTTGACCCGCAAGTCTTGGCTTTTCGCACGGTCTGTGTCACCATAATTTCAATCCCCCCGTCAGAGGGGTTCAGGCGAGGCAGAGCATGTTCCAAACGGTTGCACGGCCCAAAATGGGCGGAATGTTTTACTTTGTGCTGGCGGCAACACTGGGCTGCTATTTCACCTTTGCGGCGGTGCAGGGCGATTACGGGGTGCTGCGGCAGGTGCAGATCAAGGGCGAGGCCGAGCATTTGCGCAACGAACGGGATGCGCTGCGCTTGGAACTGGACGCCTTGAAAAATGTCACGCGGCGGTTGTCAGACACCTATATGGACATGGATTTGCTGGATGAACAGGTGCGTGATGTGCTGGGCTATGTGCGCGCCGACGAGATCATCATCAAATAGGTTTGTGTGACGCAAGCCATTGCGCCCGGCGCATGGCTGCCATGCGTTGGTCAGCGATTTGAAATTAGCAATTTGCCTTTAAACACTGCTAAGATATTGGTAGTTTAACATTGAACTATTCTTGACCCTGTCGGGAGGACGCACCCTTGGCACCTAGGAAAGACGCTGGCACTTCGAATGTGTCCAAGGCAGAACTGCTGCATTATTACCGTGAAATGCTGATGATCCGCCGCTTTGAGGAAAAGGCGGGCCAATTGTATGGCATGGGGCTGATCGGCGGATTTTGCCATTTGTATATCGGGCAGGAAGCCGTTGTCGTCGGGCTTGAGGCCTGCGCGAAACCCGGTGACAAGCGCATTACATCCTACCGCGACCATGGGCATATGCTGGCCTGCGGGATGGAGGCCAATGGCGTGATGGCCGAACTGACCGGGCGGGCGGGGGGATACTCCAAGGGCAAGGGCGGCTCGATGCACATGTTCAGCAAGGAACGGCATTTCTACGGTGGCCATGGGATCGTGGGGGCGCAGGTGCCGCTGGGTGCCGGGCTGGCCTTTGCAGACAAATACCTTGGCAATGACAATGTGACCTTTGCCTATTTCGGCGACGGGGCGGCCAATCAGGGCCAGGTCTATGAGACCTATAACATGGCCGAATTGTGGAACCTGCCGGTGATTTTCGTCATTGAAAACAACCAGTATGCGATGGGCACCTCGGTCAAGCGGTCGACCAAATCGACCACCTTGTTCGGGCGCGGTCTGGCTTATGGCATAACGGGCGAGGCGGTGGACGGCATGGATGTGCTGGCCGTCAAGGCTGCGGGCGAAAAGGCGGTTGCGGCCTGTCGGGCGGGCGACGGGCCCTATATTCTGGAAATGATGACCTATCGCTACCGGGGCCATTCGATGTCGGATCCGGCCAAGTACCGCTCACGCGAGGAAGTCGAAAAGATGAAGGCCGAAAAGGACGCGATCGAGCATGTGCGTGACATGCTGCTGGGCGCGGGTCTGGCATCGGAGGATGATCTGAAGGCCATCGACAAGGACATCAAGGACATCGTCAATGCCGCAGCGGAATTCGCCAAGGACAGCCCCGAGCCGGACCTGTCCGAGCTGTGGACCGACATTTACGCCTGAGGGAGAGAGACCATGGCAATTGAGATTTTGATGCCGGCACTTTCGCCCACGATGGAAGAGGGCACGCTGGCGAAGTGGTTGGTCAAAGCCGGCGACAAGGTCAAGTCGGGTCAGATCATGGCCGAGATCGAGACGGACAAGGCGACGATGGAATTCGAGGCGGTGGATGAGGGAGTGATCGGCGCCTTGCTGGTGGCCGAGGGAACCACGGGCGTGAAGGTGAATGCACCCATCGCCACGCTGATCCCGGAGGGTGAGAGTGCTGTCGTGGCAGCGGCCAAGCCAGCACCGGCCAAGGCGGTTGCTGTTGCGGTTGCGGCGCCGGTGGTGGCAGCGGCGGCTGTCATGCCGGTGGCCATGGAATCGGCCGATTGGCCGGCGGACGCCAAGATGAAAACCCTGACCGTGCGCGAGGCGCTGCGCGAAGCGATGGCCGAGGAGATGCGCGCCGATCCGACCGTGTTCTTGATGGGCGAGGAGGTTGGCGAATATCAGGGCGCCTACAAGATCAGCCAAGGATTGCTGGAGGAATTCGGGCCCAAGCGGGTGGTGGATACGCCGATTACCGAACAAGGGTTTACCGGTATCGCGGTGGGGGCATCCTGGGGCGGTCTGCGGCCGATTGTCGAATTCATGACGTTCAACTTTGCCATGCAGGCGATTGACCAGATCCTGAACTCGGCCGCCAAAACGAACTACATGTCTGGTGGCCAGATGGGCGCACCAATGGTGTTTCGGGGCACCAATGGCGCGGCGGCCCGGGTCGGCGCGCAGCACAGTCAGGATTATGCCGCCTGGTATGCGGCGATTCCGGGATTGAAAGTGGTGATGCCCTATTCGGCAGCGGATGCCAAAGGGCTGCTGAAATCGGCAATTCGTGACCCTAACCCTGTGATTTTTCTGGAAAACGAAATCATGTACGGCCATGCGTTCGACGTGCCAGACCTGCCCGATTTCACCATTCCGTTTGGCAAAGCGCGGATCTGGCGTCAAGGCACGGATGCGACCATCGTCTCGTTCGGCATTGGCATGCGCTATGCGCTGGAGGCGGCAGAAGTGCTGGCCGCCGAAGGGATTTCAGTCGAGGTGGTTGATCTGCGGACCCTGCGGCCATTGGACTATGACACGGTTCTGGCCTCGGTCATGAAGACGAACCGCTGTGTGACGGTGGAAGAGGGATTTCCCGTCGGGTCGATTGGCGACCATCTGGCCAGCACGATCATGCAGCGCGCCTTTGACCATCTGGATGCGCCGGTGGTGACCTGCACGGGCAAGGATGTGCCGATGCCCTATGCGGCCAACCTTGAAAAACACGCGCTG
>JBAXXO010000211.1:0-5573 GCA_037127855.1 Alphaproteobacteria bacterium | reverse complement strand
CGCACCAGGGGACCCGTTAAAGTTTGTTGGGGCCGCTGGTTTTCGTATTCCAATTTGACCCAATCGGCGGAACGTGTGACCTTGGAGACGCGCACCTCGTCGATGTCGCCGGCAAAGTTGTTGCCGCCGATCTCCAGTTTGCAGGGTGCGTGGAGATCGAGGGCAGAGGCAGCACTACTGGAGGCGAGGACGCCATTCACATAGATCAGCGAAGCGCCGAGCTTGTAGGTGTGCTCCACATGCTGCCATTGCTGGATCCGCGCGGGGCCCTCGGCCGTCACGGTCGGGCCATAGAACGTGCTCATCTCAAAGGTGTCGGGATTTTTCGCCGTGAGATTCACCTGCTGTTGTTGCGCGCCCCGTCCCCAGAACACGATGTTGCCATTGAGCGCCTCCGGCTTGACCCAGACGGCGGTGGAATTGGGCTCGGATTTGCTAGGATACGTGTTGATCACCTCGCCGCAGCCGAGCGACTGGCCGGCGGCCACATGCAGGCCCTTGCCGATGACGCCCGCGCCCGTGGTGGCGCCCTTGTTGGTGAGCGACGCCGCGCCGGTTTCATCCTTCATGGCCTCGTCAAGATGCAGGACGCTCAGGAAACCATCGTCCGCGTTGAACACCGCGGCGCCATTCGATTCGGCACTGGCATCGGCCTTGCCCCAGAACACCTTGATTTCCTGACGTTCGTTGCCCTTGATGGCCGGGATGCGCACCCAGACGCTGGCCGTGCCGCCGGCCGGGTCCCAATCCTCGATCTGATAGGACAGCGCTTTTCCCGCCGCCGCAAAGCGCAGGTCCTCGCCTTTGGCCTTGGCCTGGCTGAAATCAAAGAAGTCCTTGGTGAGCCGCACCAGTGCCGGAAAATCCGTTTCCGTGGCGGTGGCGGGCAGGTTCGCACCGTCCGGGGTGGTGAGCAGGTAGATCGAGCCCGATTGCCTCCAGCCCGGATATTGCGCCGGGGCCGTTTGCAGCAGAGCCAGCAGCGGAAGTGTGATGAGCGCGAGTTGTTTGGTTAATGTCATGGTGTTAGTTTGTCTTGATCTTCAGTTGATGTTTCTGGCAAAGCCCGTCGAGCATCATGGTGATGACGGTGCAGGTCATGCCAAGGTATTCCACCCCTAACTTTTTTCCGGACAGCGAATCGTAGCGTTCGCTGATGCCGTTTTGGATCGCGTTGGCGACGGTCTTATCGGCGATGTCCGCGGCGAGTTCCTTGTGACCACACGCTGCAAAGCCGCTGGCAATCTGATAGTTGGTGGCCGGCCAGACGTCGCCGCGCCAGAAGGCACCGGACACCCAGCGCTTGTCGGTGCGATCCACGGTGGGCACGGGCAGTGGCGTGTTCCAGCCCGGGGTTTTCAGGGTATCGGCCATGCGTTTGGCCATGGCGGCGGTGGGCACGCTGGCGGTGAGCGGGATCCAACTGCCGATGGTGCCGCCGGGAACTTTTTCCAGGGTGTCGCGATGCACGGTGAGGAACAACCCCGCCTCTTCGTCCCACATGTGTTGGCGCATCGCCGCGACCGCCTTGTCGATTCTGGCCTTGCGGCGTGCGGCCATTTCCTTGTCATCCATGATGAGCCGCACCTCGGCCTCGTACACGCGGTTCAGGAACGGGTTGGAACATTCAAAAGTCCCTGTCATGCGCAGATCGGCGCGCGCCCATTTGATTGTCACGGCATCCGCAGCAGGCGGATCGATCCCTTCGATGGTGATCACCGAACCGATGGTCTGGACCATGAATTTCGGCTCCAGAATTTCTTCTCCGCCGCCTTTCAGGATAAACTGGTAATCGGCCGAACCGCCAATCCGCACAACCTGCCCGGCCTTTCCGCTGACCCGGATGCAGGGCCACCCCGAATACATGGCGTCAAAGATGTAACGGTTTCCTTCCACGCGCACCGGCTTCAGAACCTGACACACCGTTACCGGCGGGCACGGATTGGGCTCCAGCCGTCCTGGCGGCGCGGCCACAGCCGCCACCGGCAGCCAGCGGACGTCGTCAAACCCCGGCAGCCCCCAGCCCGGCTGGGCCAGACGCAGATCCTGTGTCTCGCCCACGAAAAAGTCGTTGAAGGTGATCTCCCCGGTCGACCACTTCCATGACGGGTCCGTCCCGAGAAACGTTCGCGTGCCGTCGGGCAGGGTCAGCTCAAGCTCAACCGACACGACCGGCTCATTGCCGACGCCATACCACGTGCCCCAGCCGCGCCCCGGCGTGCTGAAATACCCGTTACCCAACACCGCGCCGAGGGTGTTGTCCCCCGCCCGCAACAGCTCTGTCACATCGTAGGTGTCATAATACACGCGCTTCGTGCAGTCAGAAAGCGCTGGTGCCATGGCTCGGTCGCCCGCCCTTTGACCGTTGATCATAAACTCGACAAAACCCAAACCGGTCACACGCGCCAGGGCCCGCACCGGCTTGGCGTTCAGCTTCACGTCCCGGCGCAATAGCACCGCCTCCTTGCGATGAGTGACAGTCTCGCAGGTCAGCAGGCTCTTTTCCCAACCATACGCCTCTACAGAATCCAACGCTTGCACAGGCGCCTTGAATGAGACGTTTTTGTCCCCGTAAATCACCTCCATCGTCCTCAAGCCGAAACAGAACTCCGCCGGATTCTTGGGACGCGCAAACAGCTTGGTCGCGGTCAGACGCACATACCGTCCGCTGATACCGCGTCTCGCCACCGTCAACCACGTCGCGCCGGGATTCGGCACATCCGCACCCGTACGGTCTTCAAGCAAGCGTGGCTGAGAAAAGGCGGCGTCATCACTTGCCTCCAGACGATAGCGGAGCGGAAAACCGAACCCCTTGACATCATCGTGGTCCAAGGTCCGGATCCGGACGCTCTGGATCGGCACCGTTTGTCCAAGATCCACCTGCACCCATTTCACCGTGTCAGCGCTCGTGGCGATCACCGCGTGATAGCCGAGCCCGGAACGCTCGATGCGCTCGATGAAGTTCCCTTTCTGTTCCGGTGCCGGAATAAAGCTCTGCCCGCTCGGACGATTCATCGGCACATCCCGGGCCGCGATCCATAAACCCCGCCAGTCGTCCATCACGCCCATGGTCCACAAGGCTTGCTGGCTCCACTCAGATGCCTTGCCTCCCTGATCCCAGATACGCACTTTCCAATAACACTGCATCCGGGATCCGAGCGGCTTGCCTGCATATTCCACATGAACGCTCTGTTCCGTCTCCACCTTCCCGCTGTCCCACAAATCACCCTTGTCCTTCTTCAACAGTTCCTCCGAGCTGGCCACCAGGACCTGATAGGCGGTTTGTTTCTGACCTCTGTCCTCCGACCTCTGACTTCTCTCTTCAATGACCCACGACAGCCGCGGATGGGCCGCGTCGATGCCGAGCGGGTTGTCGAGGTACTCGCAGCGCAGATTCGTCAGTTCGGCGGCGTGTCCCTGGCTGGCCTGTGCGGACAAACCAGAGAGCAGCAGCGCGGTCATGGCGAGGTGCACAAAATGTCTGATCATGGCACATTTCATCTGTTGGTTATTTGCTGCCGGCGGGCGCGACTCTGGGCATTTCGGGTTGATCGGTGGCGTTCTCGATGAACTTGATGGCTTCGTTGGTATCGGCCACTTTCTTCAGGTTGACGGGGTGATCGGGCATTTCCCCGTGTTGAATGATAAGGATGAACTCCTTCATGTCGGGGATGGCACAGCGGGCGGCCTTGCCATAAGATTTCAACTGATTGAGGATGCTAGGGATTCTCGTTTCGCTGCCATGGCCGTTGATGACTTTGAGCAACTCGGCCAACGCGCGGATACCTTCCTGATAGTGATACTTCGACAAAGCCACCGTTCCGCCCATGCGGATGTCCTGGCCGAACATGGTGTCGGCCGGGGCGATGTTTTTGACGGCCGCCAGAATATCCGGTGCCAAAGCCTTAACGTCCTCCGCGCTGAGTTTGCTCTCAAAATAACCTTTGAGGTGGCCGCGCGCCATGCCGTCGGCGTTTCTGGAAGCAACCCCGACCGCCGCATAGCGCAACTTCGTGTCGACCGTCTGGAGCGAGTTGACCAGGCCTGTGGTGAACAGGGCGCCCACGATTTGGCCGTGGGCGAACTGGATGGGGTCGGCCCAGTTGATCGGCTGGAGCGGTTCCTCGGTCTTGACGAACGTCTTGAGAATTTCAGGGAGTTCGGGGGCAGCCTCGCCGCCCACCTTTCTGATCGCCTGGGCCGCCTTGTAACGCAGCCAGCGGTCTTCGTGCGAAAGCAGGCTGACATAAACCGGGAGCGCTTGAGCGCACTTGAGGTTGCCGAGCGTCTCGCAGGCGCCCTGGGCGACATGCACATCCTTGCCTTCCGCCAGAGCGATGAGCTGGGGCACCATTGCCTTCGCGCCAGGACGACCGCTCAGCTCCTCGGCCGCCCGGAAGCGGACGACCGGCGACCAGTCGCCGAACGCTGCCACCAACTGCTGCTCGCTCATCTTCGTGCGGTCCAGGTCGAAGCGTCCGGAGACGATGGCGGCCGCAACCTCCGCCTTGCTCAGACACTCCTCTTTCTTCAGCTCCTTGCCCGTGATGCAGAGTTTCCGCAGGGGCGCAGCGTAGGTCAGGACGTAGGTGGCGTTCGGGCTCAGACCATTGTAGCTGCTCTTGCCGTAATAGGTGTTATCCTCCGTCCGTCCCGGGCCGTGCTGCTCGCCGCCGTCATAAGTGAAAGTCCCGTCGCAGCGCCGCACCAGATCCAGATGCCAGGCGGACTCCTTGAAAAACGCCGCGCCTGCGGCGGGCCCGCCGACATGGGCACCGAGCCCGCCCCACAGGTAGCTGAACCCCTGCCCGGTGTGGCCGTACTCGCGGTTCTCGTAGGCGGCCGTGGACATCTTGGCGAAGAACCGCGCCTCGGCGGGCCGGTTGCCTTGTAGCTTGAACAGCAGTGCCGCCATCGCACTCTTGCCGTTGTTGTCATGCAGGGGGATCGGCTCGTGTTCGCCGTAGGGAATACAACCCTTGTCCACGAAGTACCCGAAGAACTTGGAAGCCCTGCCGATGGCGGCGTCCACTTCAGAATCATTCACGCCGCACTTCTTGCCCATGACGATCCCGAGGTTGGCGGTCAGCCCGGCCTGGTTCACCGGCCCGTACGGGGGGATTGAGCCATGCAGTTTCCCTTCCGGGGTGCGCCACGAGCCGCCGTGGCCGAAGGTGCCGTACAAACTCTGCCCCCGGGCGAGGGTGACGGTGAAGGCCGTGATCGCGGGCATGACCTCCTTGTCGCCGGTCGCCAAATAGTATTCGCTGAGAAAGATATCCTTGAAGCCCCAGCCCCAGGAATCGCAATGGTCGCCGTTGCCAAGCTCAAGATTCTTGGACGCCATGGCCCTGGCGAACTCCCGCACCCTGGGCAAATACTCGGGCTTGCCGGTGGCCAGCAGGGCCAGACCGCTGACCGCGCCGCACCAACTGTCATCCAGCGGCTCTTTCTCAAGCGCCTTGCACGCATCGGCCAGGATCAGCCTCGATTTCGGGCAGTCATACGGCGCGGTGGCGCTGTAGGAGCCTAAGACCCTCAGCTTGAGGCGGACGGTTTCGGTCTTGCCGGCC
>JBAXXO010000210.1:0-5630 GCA_037127855.1 Alphaproteobacteria bacterium | reverse complement strand
AAGCCTGGGCGATCTGTAACGCCAGCTTGGAGCGGATTGCACCAAATCTGCTCTAACGCAACGCGGCAAAAAACTCTGCGATCAACGCCGGGTTCTTGACACCCGGCGACGATTCGACCCCCGATGACAGATCGACTTGCCTTGCCTGCGTCAGCCGCACGGCTTCGGCCACATTCTGCGGCGTCAGGCCCCCCGCCAGCATCCATGGCCGCAACCAGCGCCGCCCCGCCACCAGCCGCCAGTCAAATGCCAGCCCGTTGCCGCCTGGCAATACGGCGTCCCGCGGTGGCTTTGCATCCAGCAGGATCTGGTCGGCCACCGTGGCATAGTCGAACAGGGCCGCCAGATCGCCCTCATCCGCCACACCCACCGCCTTCATGACCGGCAGACCATAGCGCGTGCGCACAGCGGCCACCCGCTCGGGGGTTTCGTGGCCATGCAGTTGCAGCATGTCCAGCGGCATCGCCTCGGTTATCGCATCCAGGGTGGCATCGTCCGCGTCCACAGTCAGCGCCACCTTCGCCAGACCCGGCGGGGCGGCCAAAGCCAGCACCCGCGCCTGTGCCAAGGTCAGATTGCGTGGGCTTTTGGCAAAGAATACCAGCCCGAAATACGCAGCCCCCGCTGCGGCAACCGCCTGCACATCGGCCAGCGTCCGCAGGCCGCAAACCTTGACCCTGATCCGGTCCATCAGCGGGCCTTGGGCTTGTCCAGCAAAGCCAGAACGTCATCGGGCGGCAGCGAGGTCTGATCCCGCAGCGCTGCCAATTCGCGCTCCAGCTTGGTGACCGCGCGGCTCTTGGTGCTTGCCACCCGGCGATAGCGGTGCTCGCGCAGCCATTCCAGCGTGAACCCGAACAGCAACCCCACCAAGATCCCCAAAAACACCAGCATGAAGGCCGGCACATCGATCTGCCAGTCGAACTGGAACAGCCGCGCCAGATCGTCGGGCAACAGATGCAGCGTCACCGGAGCGCGATTGGCCAAGGCAAAGATAATCAGCGACACGGCAATCAGGGCCAAAATCAGAAAGCGCAGCAGGCGGATCATGGACGACATGCTTTCCTTGGGGGTATGGGGTCAAGTATCAGCCCTGTCGCGGCCCGGCGCAAGCATTCTGTCTAGTCGGCGTTCAAACGGTCGCGCAGCAACTTGCCGGTCTTGAAAAAGGGCACCTTCTTGTCCTCGACCTGAACCGCCGCGCCGGTGCGCGGGTTGCGGCCCACGCGGGCATCGCGCGCTTTCACCGAAAAGGCCCCAAACCCGCGCAGCTCGACACGGTCGCCCTTGGCAAGCGCCTCGATGATTTCTTCAAAGACGGTGTTCACGATCTTTGCAACGTGAAGTTGAGTCAGGTGCGGATTTTCATCCGCAATCTTCTGGATCAGTTCCGAACGGATCATAGGTTTCATCCCCCCGTGGTCGCCCCGTCCCTGTTCCGGTCCGTTTGGTCGCCACCTGTTACAACTCCTGAACGACTATAGGCAAATAATCCCGCCACACAAATGAAATTCATCAGCAAAAACAGCCCCGAACACCATAAAACGCGCTGCATCCCGCCACTGGCCAGACCAAGATCTGCACCAAACGACCCAAATCCGGGCATAGAGTCATGGTTTTCACGTCCAATAATCGCGCAAGACCGGATTGTTGTGCGCCCCGTAACGCAAAATAGAAAGCCCCCGCCGCTTTGCGACAGGGGCCCTCCTTAGCACGCCTTGGCCTTACTTGCCGCCCTTCAAGGCCGCGCCGAGGATATCCCCCAGCGATGCACCCGAATCAGACGAGCCATATTGCTCGACGGCTTCCTTCTCTTCGGCGATTTCGCGGGCCTTTATCGACAGACCCAGCTTGCGGGTCTTGGGGTCGATATTGGTCACGCGCACGTCGATCTTGTCGCCCACTTGGAACCGCTCGGGGCGCTGATCGGCACGGTCACGCGACAGGTCGCTGCGGCGAATGAACGACTTGGTGCCGTTGTAATCCACCTCGACACCGCCCTCTTCGATGGCACTGACGGCCACGGTGATGATCCCACCCCGCTTCACGCCATCGACCGCATCGGTAAAGGTGTCATCGCCAAGGGCCTTGACCGACAGCGAAATCCGCTCTTTCTCGACATCCACCTCGGTGACGGCGGCCTTGACCGTGTCGCCCTTGCGATAGGTCTGAATGGCGTCCTCGCCGCGCTGATCCCAAGACAGATCCGACAGGTGAACCATGCCGTCGATGTCGTTGTCCAAGCCCACGAACAGACCGAATTCGGTGATGTTCTTGACTTCGCCCTCGATGGCACTGCCCACCGGATGGGCTTCGGCAAAGACTTCCCACGGGTTGCGCTGGGTCTGTTTCAGGCCCAGCGACACACGACGCTTGCCGCTGTCAATCTCCAACACCATGACCTCGACCTCTTGGCTGGTCGAGACGATCTTGCCGGGATGCACGTTCTTCTTGGTCCATGACATTTCCGACACATGAACCAGACCCTCGACCCCGGCTTCCAGTTCCACAAAGGCGCCGTAATCGGTGATGTTGGTGACGCGGCCCTTATGAACGGTGCCGATCGCATAGTCTTTTTCGACGGCATCCCACGGATCGGATTGCAACTGCTTCATGCCAAGGCTGATGCGGTGCGTGTCCTTGTTGATCTTGATGACCTGAACCTTGATCGTCTCACCAATGGCAAGGATCTCGGATGGGTGGTTGACCCGGCGCCACGCCATGTCGGTGACGTGCAGCAGACCGTCAACGCCGCCCAGATCGACAAAGGCACCGTATTCTGTGATGTTCTTGACGACGCCGTCAATGGTCTGGCCTTCGGTCAGGTTGCCGATCACCTCGGCACGCTGTTCGGCCCGCGACTCTTCCAGTATTGCGCGACGCGACACCACGATGTTGCCACGACGACGGTCCATCTTCAGGATCTGGAATGGCTGCTTCATGCCCATCAGCGAGCCGGCATCCCGCACCGGGCGGACATCGACCTGACTGCCCGGCAAGAAGGCCACAGCGCCGCCCAGATCGACGGTGAAGCCGCCTTTGACACGGCCAAAGATCGCGCCATCAACGCGGGTTTCCGACGCATAGGCCTTTTCCAGACGGTCCCATGCTTCTTCGCGGCGGGCCTTCTCGCGGCTGATCTGTGCCTCGCCACGGGCGTTCTCGACGCGGTCCAGATAGACCTCGACCTCATCCCCGACCTTGATCGTGGGGGCTTCACCGGGATTGGCGAATTCCTTGATGTCGATGCGGCCTTCCATCTTGTAGCCGACATCGATGATGGCCTGGCCCGCTTCAATCGCGATAACCCGGCCTTTGACAACGGTGCCTTCTTCAGGCGTGTCGATCTCGAAGCTTTCCTTCAGCAGGGCTTCAAAGTCTTCCATAGTATTCTTAGCATACATGCAGTCGTTTCCTTTTCTGACATTTTAACTGGCCATGCGGTTGGCTCCGCCGGTCTTTTGCAAATGACACACCGGCCGAGGCTGTAACCCGACCCTGCAATCGCGCCCGTCCTTAGTCGCTAGGACAAGATTCGGCAAGTGCGATGCGGCGTGGCTTGACGGATTTCCCCGCAGACAGTTAGCATTTAGCCTAACCAAGACACCTAACCTGCCCGTAACCTGATCGCCACGCCCAAAGGCCATTCCAAATGACAATCGCACAAAAAATCGGCTGGGCACTGTCTGGGCTCTTCGCCCTGTTCATGCTGGGCGCCTCTGCCCTGCCCAAACTGGCCGGCATGGCCGTGGCCACCGACATCATGGCGCAACTGGGCTGGCCCGATGCGCCGATCTTTCTGATCGGCCTGATCGAGGCGGCGCTGGCGATCCTGTACCTTGTGCCGGCAACCTCGGTTCTTGCCTCATCCTTGCTGATGGCGCTGCTGGGCGGGGCCGTGGTCACCAATCTGCGCGGCCATGCCGACCTGTATGGCCATACGCTGTTCGGCGTCTATCTGGGAATCTGGCTGTGGGGTGGCCTTATCCTGCGCGACCCCCGTGTGCGTGCCGTCTTTCCCTTGGTGCGCTGACCCTGTAGTGTAAATCGCATGGAACCTTTGGTTGATTGCGTAACAGAAGATGATCGCTGGGATGCGCTTGGCCTCGAACCCTTGGCGTTGCGGGCGGTTCAGGCCAGTCTCGCGGTGCTTGGCCTGCCGGAACACGGCTTTACCTTGGGGGTTCTGGGCTGCGACGATGCGCGCATCGCCGCACTTAACGCCTCGTTCCGCCACAAGCCCACTGCGACCAATGTTCTTAGCTGGCCCTACGACAACCTTTCGGCCAAGGCCGAAGGCGGCATGCCCGACCGGCCCGAACCCGGCGAGGCTGACGACCCAGTCTCCTTTGGCGATCTGGCCCTGTCCTACGACACCTGCGCGCGTGAGGCGGTGGCAGCCGGCACGCCGCTGCCCGATCATGTCAGCCATCTGGTTGTGCACGCACTGTTACATTGCCTTGGCTATGATCACATCCGGGATGGCGACGCCACCCTGATGGAGGCAACCGAGGTGCGGATACTTGCAACTCTGGGTATTTCCGACCCATACTAGGCAACGTCCCGTCTGACGGGTCATTTCTGGAACAAGGACCAATGGGCAGTAGCACCGAACAGTCTGAACCCGCATCCGGCGCAGGGTTTCAGACCGACCCCGACGACGTCGCGCCGCCGCGCGGCTTCTTTGGCAGGCTGATCAGCGCGTTCACGTCGGGCGACAGCCTGCCCGCGAAACCCGAAACCACCCTCGCCACCGCCCAAGTCACACAGGTTGCTGCGACCCATGGCATCAGCAACCTTCGCCGCCTGCGCATCGATGACGTGGCAATCCCCAAGGTCGATATCGTGGCGGTGCCGTTGGACATCACGAAGGATGCGCTGGTCGAGGTGTTCCGCGAACACGGCTTCAGCCGGGTGCCGGTTTACAAGGGCACGCTGGACCATCCACAGGGCCTGATCCTGCTGAAAGACCTTGCCATGCAATATGGCTTCGGCACCGGTGGTCGGTTTTCCTTGCGCAAGATGTTGCGGCCAGTGCTTTATGCGCCGCCGTCGATGCCCGTTGGCGTGCTGCTGCAAAAGATGCAGCGCGAGCGGGTGCATATGGCACTGGTGATCGACGAATATGGCGGGGTTGACGGTCTGGTCACCATCGAGGACCTGATCGAAACCGTGATCGGCCAGATTGATGATGAACATGACGAAGAAGAAGACATGCTGTGGAAAGAGGAAAAGCCCGGCATCTTCGTGGCACAGGCCACCGCCCCGCTGGACGAGTTTGAATCCGCGATCGGTATCACGCTGCGCACAACCGAAGAGGATCAGGATATCGACACTCTGGGCGGACTTGTGATGCTGCGCACCGGCCACATGCCCGCCCGCGGCCAGATCGTGCCCCATGAAAGCGGCGTCGAATTCGAGGTGATGGACGCCGACCCCCGCCGGATAAAGCGGCTTAGGGTCCGTCTGCCGGGCCAGGACCTTGATGAGACGGGCTGAAACCTGCGGGCGTGGGGCGGGTAGACAGCGTCGCTCCCGCCCCGAAACCGCCGCGCATATGTCGGTGTTCACCATGAGTAATTGCACAATGGCGATGGCGCTGCACATGGACTGCAATTGAACCCGCCCCG
>JBAXXO010000209.1:0-5654 GCA_037127855.1 Alphaproteobacteria bacterium | reverse complement strand
ATCGTGGCGGGCAGTCGCGCCTTGATCACATCCAGCACGGGTTTGTTGTACAGAAAACTTTCGCCGAAATCACCGCGCGACACGATGCCCCACATCCAATAGGCATATTGCAGCGGCATCGGGTCATTCAACCCGTGTTCGGCACGGTATTTGTCCGCAGCGGCCTGTGCGGCGGCTTCGGTCGCGTTGCCTTGGGTCTTCATGTTGGACTTGATGAAGTCGCCATAGTCGCCCGGCGGGGCCTGAATGATTGCAAAGGTGATCATCGACATCACCAATAGCACAGGGATGGCCTGCAACAGGCGGACGGCTAGAAAACGCAGCATGGCGCACCTGTTGAGGGAGGGGGGGACCGGCGGGCATGGAATGCCCGCCGGAAAGGCGTCAGTTCACCGAAACTGGGCCCGCCGCGCCAGGTGCACCCGGCAGCGTGTTCGGATGCAGTTCGGCACCGATCTGCTTGTCAGCCGGAACATAGACACGCTCGCGGATGATGTTGTCCTCGGCCCAGTTGTACATGAAGATCGGGGCGCCTGCCGGGATATTGGCGAAACGCTTGTTGATGATCAGCGCACCCGGATAGGCCGTCAGGCCGATGCCGTCCAGATTGGTGGTGTAGACGTTCTGGTAATGCTTCATCAACTCGATCTTCTCGGCGCTGTCACGGCTGGTCATGAATTTGTTGACAGTGTCAACCAGGTCCTTCTCATAATCCAGCAGGTCCAAGGTCCCATCCGTGCCCGCCCGATGGTTCAGGTCGGTCGTCGGGCCAACCGGCGCCAGGGCAGTGGTGTTTTGCACCACGGTGATCAGTTCCGTACCGTTGCGGAAGATGATCCAGTCGAACTTGCCACTGTCGCGCGCATTGTCAAAGTCCTTGCCGCCCAAAGCGTTGAGCGAGACCTTGACACCGATATCCCCCATCATGGCGATGACACCTTCGGCAAGGTTCTTGTCGGTGGCATAGTCAGACTGCGTCAGCAGCGTGACGTTCAGATTGCTGCCACCGGCCAGGTTCACAAAGCCGTCGCCGTCGGTGTCCTTCAGGCCGGCAGCCTCAAGCTGTGCCTTGGCGGATGCGACGTCAAAGGGATAGTAAACCGTGCTGGCCTTGTCATAGAACGAGGTGCCCGCATAGATGCCGCCCGGATAGATCGAGGTGAACGGACCCTTGACCAGACTGTCGCCCAGACGCTGGCGATCGAGGCCGTAGGTGATGGCCTTGCGGAAATCGAGGTTGCGGTTCAGTTCGCGCACGGCCTGCTGGTTTGCATCCGGCTCGCCCCAGCCATTGCCCGACAGGTTGGGATAAAGGCTGTAACCGATGGTGCGCGGCCCAAAGGCCAGCTTGGCCGGGCTGGCCGGATCGGCGGCCTTCTTCAGGCTTTCGACATAATTTTCGGCCTGCTCCAGGTTCGAAAAGTCGCCCGTACCTGCCACAGCCTGCACGTCGCGGTCACCCCATGTCGACAGGCGGTACTGCATCTCGTCCAGATAGGGCAGTTGGTTGCCGGCTTCGTCCACTTTCCAATAATAGGGGTTGCGCCGCAACACCACGATGTCGTCGGGGCGGTGCTCGACCACAGCCCAGGCCCCCATGACCGGAAAGTTCATGTAATCCGCCGGAATGGCGTCATGGAACGACTGATAGTCCTTGCCGCCGTATTTGGGGTGCAAGGGTTTCAGGATATGGCTCGGGCCGGGGCAGAAATTGCCATAGGCCATGTTGTACAGCACCGATTCCGGAAAGGCGGTTTGAAAGGTCAGCGTAAAGGTAAAGTCATCCACATTGGCATAGACCCCACCCGAATAAGTATCGACCGAAGCACCCATCAAAGGTGTCACTTCGGCGTCATTCACGACGTCGTTGTAATAGAACTCGGTGTCAGCGGTGGTAAATGGCGCGCCGTCCGACCATTTGGCACCCTCGATCAGATGCACGGTCAGGGTCTTGCCGTCTTCGGACCATTCCCAAGACTTTGCCAGGTTCGGCAGCGGCTGCAGATCCGCAGCGTTCACCTCGAACAACGGGCCGGTGCGGGTCAGACATTCGACCAGACCGATGTCGATGCCGCCCCAGCCATAGGATTGACCGGCCCAGAAGTTCCAACCTTCCGGACGGCCGCCGATCACATGGCGCATCACGTCGCCATAAACGCCGGTGCCATCGGGCTCGTTCGCGGTCTTGTAGACCAGCGGCTCCTTGGGCAGACGCTCGGCAACTGGGGGCAATTTGCCCGCATCGACAAAGGCCTTGACCCAAGCCGGTTCGCTGTAGGCAGGCAGCGCCCGATAGTCATAGATGTCGGCGCGGTTGACGAAAACGGGCTCGCCCTGCGCGTCGAATTTCGGGGCGTCTGGTGGGGTCGTCGGTGCCATCACTTCGGCACGCAGCGCCACAGCAGACACACCCAACAACAGCGCTGCAACCGCAGCACGCCGGATATGCATGGTCATGTTTCCTCCCTTGGCCCAATGGCCGGGTTATCCCTTGATGCTGCGCAGACGCGGCCGCTTGCTGCGACTCTGCCACGAAGCCCCGCTACATTGCGAAGAATTGACCTGTATAACAATGGTGTTTTACCGTATTCTGTTTCAGCTTTGTCAGATTGATGGCGGATATGAGGTCTGAAAGCCAGCCCCCCGCCCGGCGACGGGTCCATGCCGCCCCGGGCGTGAATGTAACGTCGATGCAGCAAGCAGCACCTTTGGCCATTTTGGCCTGCGCATCCTTGCCGATCATCAGGCGGGACAGATGGTACCGACACCCCGGCTTGAACGGGGGACCTCTAGATCCACAATCTAGCGCTCTAACCAACTGAGCTATGTCGGCACGTTCCGGGCAAGCGGCACAATACCTGTTTTCGATTAGTGCCTAGTGCCAAGGGGGTCAACCGCAAAATGCGTGCCCTGCCGCTTGACATGCGCCCCGCCCTATCCCAAACCCCGCCAATCTCGTGCAGGAGGCGTAGATGGGCATCGACAAGCAAAGCGACGTTGCGGCCAATATCCAGATCGGGCCAACCGATCAGGGCATGGTGCGCATCTATATCGAGGGCGACGGCGTCGATCTGCCGCTGGATTTCGACCCCGATGAGGCCGAGGAAATCGCCGAGGAACTGCGCACCGCAGCCGAAGCCGCCCGCGCCTTGGGCAGCAAACCCACACCGAAGAAGAAACGTTAGGCGCAGCCCGGATTCAGGTCTTGAACACAAGTCCGGGGTCACGCAGGCCCTGCAATCGCGCTGCCGCATGGCGGGCGAATTTCTGCACCATGACCTTGCGCCGCGCGCCTGCCAACGGCGCCTCGGGCCCCATTCGCACGATTTCGGCGTCATAGGCATCCGCCACGATCAATCCGGTGTCGGGCGGCAAAATCCGGCTTGGAAAATCCAACCCGACCGCCCAGAAAAATCGGTCGCACCATGCCAGATAGCCCTGCCATTTCTGGTCAGCTTGGTAATCGGCCAGCCCCGACTTGCATTCAATCACCCAAATCTCACCCTTTGGTCCCAACGCAATCACATCGACCCGCAGGCCGGGCGCCGGCACCATTTCTTCGACTGTCACGAAATCCAGCATCCTAAGTGCCCGCGCCACCCCGCGCGCGAGGCGGGGGCCGGGCATCCGTGGCAGGGTGGTATCCTCGATCATGCAGCAATGATGAACCAAAGGTGAACATCGCGCAAGCCTTGCGATACGTCCCGCAAGCGCCTATGTTGACCGCGGCGGGTTCTGCTCTTCTCGTGTGCGACTACTTTTCCAGTGGCCGATAAGCACGTGAACGGGGGCTGGCTCTGGCAAGATCCTGGTCTTGCTACCTGGCGCCCACCTGAGACCTCTGGCTCTCGGGAAAACCCAGTTGCCACGGCCGCTGCGGGCCCGCCACCCTTGCCCCTGACCGCACCAAAACAATCCAACGCAGACAAGTCGTTGAGAAGGTAGTGTGGTGCCGTAGTGCATAAAAAAAACGCGCAACTGCGCGCCCCGCCAGGTCTTTCGGGCAGTTCAGCGCTGCGGTTTTTCGACGGTCACCTTGATCGGAATCAATTCCGGCTTCGGCAGCGTCGCGCCGCCAATCGCCTCAACCAAGGCAGACATGGCATCACGCACACGGTCGATCAACTTTGTCATGCTCTCTCCCCAAGATACGCGTCGCCGTGGTATCACGCCGCTGTTCGCTCTTCGCTGTAGATAAGCGTAGCACCCCAAACGACAAGGGGAAGTACCAATTTCGTGACAAGCCAATTTTTGCCATCAAAATCCTTCGGGTCTGGCCTCATGTGCCATATGATCAAGCACGGCATTCACGAATTTAGCCTCTTTCCCATCGGGGAAGAAGGCTTTGGCGACGTCGACATATTCGGTGATTGCGACGCGGGGCGGTGTCGGCATCTCGATCAACTCGGCACCCGCGGCGCGAAACATCGCCCGCAACACCGGGTCGATGCGGTCGATGGGCCATTTGGCGACAAGGGCGCGGTCCGTCATCTGATCAATGCGTGCCTGCAGATTGACAGCGTGGTTCACGATGGCGCGAAAATGCTCGATATCGCCATCGGCCATCTCGTCTTCGTCATAGACGGCGCCAAAACGGTGCGTCTCGAATTCGGTCGTGATGCCTTCAACGGTTTGCCCCGAGCTTTCCATCTGAAACAGCGCCTGCACGGCATAAAGCCGTGCCGCCGATCTCATCTGCTTTCTGTCAGCATTGTTCATGCGCGAAACCCGATCCCCTTCGTTTTCGCTGCCCATTTGCGCGATATGGCGATCAGATGCAACGCCGCAAAGGCAGCTTGCCCCGGCTCCAAACCGATCCCGTTGCCGATACACAGGCCCTGCAGCCCCAACAGGCTGATCGAGCGCCATGCCTCGGACGAGACATCGCTGTCTTCGGCCAGCGCGACATAGCCGTCATATTCGGCCAGACGCTCGGCCATGGCGATCACAACCGGCACCTCCAGCGCGCTGGGCACCGCGACCACGTCACTCTCGCAGCCCACAGCCCGGCTGCGGGCGATGGCCACGCGTGCCGCGGCCTTTTCCCCGACCGCCGACACGATCAACAATTTCACCGGCCTGTCAAAGACCGGTAATCCCAGTGCCGCTTCGCCCATCTTCACCTCCGCTTGGCCTACGGGTGTTGACCCCGTATCCTGCCAAAGACCACCCTACAGGTTAAGATCAGCCTAAATCCGCCGGTCCCCTGCCAAAATACCGCTCGGCGGTCAGATAGGCCGCCAAACGTCCCGCCGCACACCATTCCGCCTCCAGCGGCTGATCGCCGACAAGAACGACCTTGTCGCCCGGCACAGCGCCAAGAATCTCACGCAGCCGGTGCCGCGCCGCACCAAAGCCGGCCCAAAGCTGGGGTGCAGGTTCCACGCGGTCGAGTTCCGGGTTCAGATCGGCCAGCGCGATGGCGGGGATGGCACCGATAAGCAAACCGATCCGCTCGGCCTGCACACAGGCCAGTTTGCTGGCAATGTCACCCGGCATACGCAACTGAAACGGCGTCACTTGCACAGCGTTGGACGAAAACAGAAACGTCACCACATCATGCCCGGTCTGCGCCCGGACCGAGGCATAGGTCCGATAGTCCAGACCCAGATCCGACGCCCGGCGCACCCGCGTCCGTAACACTTCGATTGGCA
>JBAXXO010000208.1:0-5673 GCA_037127855.1 Alphaproteobacteria bacterium | reverse complement strand
GCTGAACAAGTCGGCGACTATGATGCCAATCGACAGATCGCTGAAAACCGATCCGGCGCGCATCGCTGGCCGTGCCGAAGATCACGTCTGCCCATGGTGCGAGGTGACCTGCGGCATCCAGCCGGATGCCGCAGGTCAAAGCGGATCAGGACTTTGGCAGCGTAAAGGCCATCACATAGTCGCCGGGCTTTGTCCCAACTGATCCATGACCGCCCGCCACAATCACCACATATTGCTGACCGTCAACCGCATAGGTCATCGGCGTCGACTGGCCACCCGCCGGCAGACGCACCTGCCACAATTTGTCACCCGTCGTCAGGTCATAGGCGCGAAGATAGTTGTCGACGGCGGCCGCCAGAAACGTGACCCCTCCCGCTGTTATGATAGGTCCGCCAATGCCCGGGACGCCCAGTTCGAACGGCAGCGGCAACGGTGTCATATCGCGCACGGTGCCGTTCTTGTGACGGTACACCACCTCACCAGTACGCAGGTCGGCGCCCGCGACAAAGCCCCATGGCGGCGCCGAACAGGGTACGCCGAGCGGCCCCAGAAACGGCCCGAGGAACACACCATACGGTGCCCCGTCATTGCGGTTCAGGCCCTGTTCGCTGCCCTTGCTGTCTGCATCCGGCGGCGGAATATCTGCGGCTGGAACAAGCCGCGACGTGAACGGCAGATAGGTCGGCATCCCGAACATGACCTGCCGCACCGGATCAACCGCAACTGATCCCCAATTGAACACCCCGAAATTGCCGGGATGGATGATGCTGCCCCTGACTGATGGCGGCGTGTAGCGCCCGCCGTAGTTCAGCCTGTGAAAGTTGATCCGGCACATCACCTGATCAAGAATCGTGGCCCCCCACATGTCAGCCTCGCGCAGTGGCGGCGGGTTGAAAGTCAGCTTCGAGGCAGGCTGGGTCGGCGACGAAAAATCCTCGGGAATGGTGCCGGTAGGGGCCGGTTCCTCGGTGACAGGCAGGATCGGCGCACCGGTTGCCCGGTTCAGCACAAAGATGTCACCTTGTTTGGTGGGTGCTACCAGTGCAGGCAACACCGAACCGTCTGCTTGGGTCAAGTCGACCAAAATCGGCTGCGCGGGCACGTCCATGTCCCACAAGTCATGGTGGGTGAACTGCTGCACCCAACGGTCCGCCCCGGTCTCGATATCCAGCGCCACGATCCCGGTCGCATATTTTTCCACGTTGGCAGACCGGCCCATGCCCAACTGATCGGGCGTCTGGTTGCCCATCGGCAGGTAAACCAGCCCCAGCTTTTCATCGACCGAAAACAGCGACCAAGAGTTCGGCGAATTATTGGTATAGGTTTCGCCACCGGCAATATCAATCGGTGCGGTCTTTTCAGGCTTTGCGCTGTCCCAATTCCAAATCAGAGCGCCAGTATCAATGTCAAAGGCCCGAATAACCCCCGAAGGTGCCTGCGTTGAATAGTTATCGTTCACGGCCCCACCGATGATCAGCTTGCCCGCCACCGCAATCGGTGGCGAGGTCGAATAGTACCAGCCGGGCACCGGATAGGGCATGCCCGCATCCAGCCGGATCGCGCCATCGGTGCCAAAGGCCGTACAGGGCTTGCCCGTCAGCGCATCGATCGAGATCAGCCGCGCATCCGCTGTCGGCATGAAGACCCGTTCATGGCAAACATCACCCGCCGCACCGGCAGGTGATTTCCAATAGGTCACCCCCCGACAGGTCTGGTGCTGACGGCTGGGATTGAGACCCGAATTTGCGTCAAATCGCCACTTCTCGATCCCAGTCACGGCGTCCAGCGCGATGGCCATGTTGTGCGGCGTACAGATATACAGCGTGCCATCCACCTTGATCGGCGTCACCTGATAGGTCGTCTCGCCGATATCGCCGGGCTGTTTTACGTCACCGGTCTGAAAGGTCCACGCGGTCTGCAAAGAGGCCACGTTTTCGGGCGTGATCTGTGTCAGCGGCGAGTAACGCTGGCCGTAATTGGTACGTCCGTATTGATGCCAGTCGCCATCAGCAAAGTCGGCACCGGTGGCACCGCCGCCTTCAACCGCTGCCGTGTTCAGCGACCCATCACGGCGGCTGGGATCCTGAAACATCGCATAGACCGCGATTGCCACCGTCGCGAGCACCGACAGCGCCAGCAACGCGCCCGGTGCGCGCTTGCCATCACTGGTTTGCAGCCCGCGCCGAACTGGCGGCAACCACAGCCAAATGCCAAGCAAAACCAATAGGCCACCGCGCGGGGCCAACTGCCACCAGTCAAAGCCGACTTCCCACACCGCCCAAGCCAGCGCGAGGACAAGCGTCACCGCATAGACAGTCAAGGCCGCCGCATTGTTGCGCGCAATCAGCCAAGCCGTTGCCAGCAAAGCCAGACCAATCGCCAGATAGGCCGGGCTACCGCCCAAAGACACCAACCAGCCGCCCAATCCGGCGATGGCCAGGCCCAGAACACCGAACAGAAAAACCGAGATCGCCTTGAACATGCTCTCACCCCACACACGTCGAACATAGGCCAACTGGGCCGCAAACATGCTGTCACATGCCGCTTTCTCAGGTGGCGAACGGCGCAGTGATCACTCCAAAGTGACCTTATGTCAAGCTTCATGAACGGGCAAGGATGCCCGGCAAGGCAATTTCTTTGTCCGTCGCATTCCGTTTGCGGGACCGGTCGGGGCATAAAACTTGATGCAGCCCCTCGACCAATCTGACGCTTGAGCGATCAGAAGAACGCCTGAACCCCGGTGATTGCCCGACCCAGAATGAGGGCATGCACATCATGCGTGCCCTCATAGGTGTTCACCGTCTCCAAGTTCAGCATATGACGCATGATCTGGTAATCCTCCTGGATCCCGTTGCCGCCATGCATATCCCGCGCCATGCGCGCCACGTCCAACGCTTTGCCACAATTGTTGCGCTTGACGATGGAAATCATCTCGGGTGCCGCATTCGCGTGATCCATCAATCGCCCGACCTGCAGACTGGCCTGCAATCCCAACGAAATCTCGGTCATCATATTGGCCAGCTTCAACTGATACAACTGCGTCCCCGCCAAAGGCTTGCCGAACTGCTTGCGGTCCAGCCCATACTGCCGCGCCGCCTGCATGCAGAACTCCGCCGCACCCAGCACACCCCATGAAATGCCATAACGCGCCCGGTTCAAACAGCCAAACGGCCCCTTCAACCCCTCGACAAAGGGCAGCAAGGCCTCCTCGCCCACCGCCACATCCTTCATCACGATCTCTCCGGTGACCGAGGCGCGCAGGCTCAGCTTGCCGCCGATCTTGGGCGCCGAAAGCCCCGCCATGCCCTTTTCCAGCACAAAGCCGCGGATCTTGCCGCCATGCGCCGCAGACTTGGCCCAGATGACAAAGACATCGGCAATCGGCGCGTTGGAAATCCACATTTTGGCCCCGTTGAGCATATAACCATCCGCCGTCTTCCTGGCGGTGGTCTTCATCCCCGAAGGGTCCGACCCGGCATCCGGCTCGGTCAGGCCAAAGCAGCCAATCCATTCCCCCGAGGCCAGTTTCGGCAAGAACTTCATCCGCTGCGCCTCGCTGCCATAGGCATAGATCGGATACATGACCAAACTGGACTGCACCGACATCATCGAACGATAGCCCGAATCCACCCGCTCGACCTCGCGCGCAATCAGCCCATAGGCGACATAGGACGCCCCCAACCCGCCATATTCCGGCGGGATCGTGGTGCCGAGCAGGCCCATCTCGCCCATCTCGCGGAAAATTGCCGGGTCCGTCGATTCCGCGCGAAAGGCCGCAATCACCCGCGGCTGCAACCGGCTTTGCGCATAGTCACGCGCGGCATCGCGCAGCATCCGCTCCTCTTCGGACAGCTGATCCTCCATGCGGAACGGGTCCTGCCAGTCAAACCGTCCCAGATCCGGCGCATCCTTTGACTTCAGTTTCGGCCTGTCCATCGCATTCTCCCGTATGATATTTTCCATGTATATTGCACGAAACCGCCCCAATGCCTATCGAAACCAAATCGCCACCCCATGAGGAAATCTCAATTGCTTCCCCGCCGCTACCTGCCCTCGCTGCTGGCACTCGAAGCGCTGGACCGTCTTGGCCCAGCCTCCGCTGCGGCCCGCGAACTGAACCTGACCCAAGGTGCCATCCGCGCCAGCTTCAGGTCACGGCCGATCAGCGTGGCGTCCAATTGACCTGCCGCGACAAAGGCGGACCGTATCTGACCCCCGCCACCAAGGATTACGTAATCGAGGTTCGCCAGACTCTGATCACCCTTGCAGCAGCTTCCCTTACGCTGCGCGCCAATCCCACCGGCGGCGCGCTTAACCTGGCCATCCTGCCCGCCTTCGGCATGTATTGGCGGGCCCCCCGCCTTGCGATTTTTGCAAGGGCGCATCCAAATCCCGAAAGCATCCGTCTTGATCACACGGTTCTTGGTATCCAGTTCCGGCCTGCTTTGACCAAGGTGTTCGCCATTTCGATGACATTGCGCATGATGGCGACTTTGGCGGGTTTGCCGACCGCGCGCAGATGTTCATGTTTGGCCTTTAGATTTGGGTTGAACCGGATCGTGACAAGGGCGGGCAGATAGAGGGCATCGCGCAAGGGTTTGCGCCCCCCTCAGATGCAAGCTTTGCCTTGCGAATGCCCTGACTGACGGTTGAAGGGTGCAACGCCTGACAGGCTCGCGACGTGTTCGCGTTCCAGCGTGCCGATTTCTGGAATGAGAGTCAGCACAGCCGCCGCCGTCACGGCGCCAATCCCTGGCACGAAGCACGGGATGTCGAGGCTGTGCGCTGTACTCTCCCGCACTCCGATCAGGGCTGTTATTTCGGTGTCCAGTTCGGCAATCTGCCGTTCAGGCTTTGCCAGCCGCGCTTTGGTCTGGCGCTTCAGAACGGCGATTTCCTGCGCTTAAGCACGATTGCACAATCTGGTGCGCTCTTTGACCAGCCGGGCGCGCGCAACATGCAAGTCGTTGAGAAGCAGTGCGTCTGGGGAGAAAGGTGCGATTGGCGCACCATCGAAAGCTTCCCCCATGCGGGCCAGTATCTTGGCGTCCACAGCGTCTGGCTTTGGTCGCGTCCCAGAGGCTTCAGCAAATCGACGTGCCTGCGCCGGATTCACCTTTACCAAAGGAAACCTTTGCCCAAGCGCAGCCTCGAAGGCGATGTGATACGGTCCCGTTGGTTCGAACACAATCCGCGCCAAGCGGGCCTTGCCTAGCCATTTGACCAAGGCACGAAATTCTGCAAACGAGTTCTCGAAGCGCTGGGCTGCACCATCTTCCAGCCCAAACACGTCCTGATGGGATTTGAGAATATCCAGGCCGATGTTACGATCTGTCATCTTCTCCATGTCCTATGCCTGTCATGCGTGAATTGGCACACGCGTATCCGTTCAGGCCCTTGGGGAAGACGGCGGCCCCTTTTCATGATTTGGTGCCTAACCATGGCTCTGTTGCAGCAGAGCCCCTGCGGCGTGTCGCAAAATGATGACCGCGGGACCCGCAACAGCTGACACTGTGCCCCGACCGACGGCTTGGGATGGTTTCGTTCGATCATCGCGCGCCTCACTTCCCGGTCCAAGGCCTGAACTTTCGTGACAAAAACCGGCAGGCGATTGCCTACAATCGCCGAGAGGGGGCGGTGACCCTGACGATTGTGGCGTCAACCATGGCAAAT
>JBAXXO010000207.1:0-5701 GCA_037127855.1 Alphaproteobacteria bacterium | reverse complement strand
CCGTCATAAAAAATTCATTTATTACATGATCTTCGGTGAATTTTTGAGCATTCGGTCAACAGGCTCTTGCCCTTGGGACCAAAGCAGAACAGGCTTGTTGCAGTGTTTCAAGGCAGTCTTTCAAGAAGGAAATATCCATGCCCGTCACCCGCGAAGAGGTCATAACCGCTCTGGCACGGATTTCGACACCGCAGGGTGGGACGCTGGTCAGTCGCGATTTGATCAGGGCGCTGACAGTTGAGGATGGTCTGGTGCGATTCGTCATTGAAGCGCCCTCGGCCGACGAGGCGCGGACATTCGGGCCGACACAGGCTGCAGCGGAAATTGCGGTGCGGGCCTTGCCGGGGGTGACCTCGGTTTCGGTGGTTACCACCGCACATGGGCCCTCGGCCACGCCGCCCAGCCTGAAAATCGGGCAACATCCGACACCGCAACAGGGCGGACCGCAGCGTGTGACAGGGGTTGACCGTATCATTGCTGTGGCCTCTGGCAAGGGCGGGGTGGGCAAATCGACGGTAGCCTCGAATCTGGCTGTGGCGCTGGCACGACAGGGGCGGCGGGTCGGATTGCTGGATGCCGACATATACGGGCCGTCGCAGCCGCGCATGATGGGGGTCAGCAATCGGCCCGCCTCGCCGGATGGCAAGATCATCGAGCCGTTGCATGCCCATGGCGTCACCATGATGTCGATCGGGCTGATGCTGAAGGAAGATGAGGCGGTGATCTGGCGAGGGCCGATGATCATGGGGGCATTGCAGCAGTTGCTCGGGCAAGTGGATTGGGGGCGGCTGGACATTCTGATCGTGGATTTACCGCCGGGGACGGGGGACATCCAGCTGACTTTGTGCCAACGCACGCAGTTGACGGGGGCGCTTGTCGTCTCGACGCCGCAGGACGTCGCCCTGCTGGATGCCCGCAAGGCGCTGGATATGTTCATGAAACTCAAGACGCCCGTGTTGGGTCTGATCGAGAACATGTCGACCTATATCTGCCCCAATTGCGGCCATGAGGCGCATATCTTTGGTCACGGCGGGGTGGCCGCAGAGGCCAAGCGGCTGGATCTGCCATTCCTAGGCGAGTTGCCGTTGAATCTGGAGGTGCGGTTGGCCGGGGATTCAGGCACGCCGATCGTGGCGACCGACAGTCCGCTTGCCGAACCCTATCTGCGGCTGGCAGCGCGTCTGGTGGCGGGGGGGATGGCATGATCAGACCCGTGGAAGCAGCAGATCGCCCGGTCTGGGAAGACCTTTTCGACGACTATGCCGCGTTTTACAAGACCACCGTGACGGCGGAGGCCAAGGAATCGGTCTGGGCTTGGATCTTTGACCAGGACCCCCAGTTCTGGTGTGACCTTGCTGTGGATGGCAGAGGTCAGGTGCTGGGTATGGTGCAATACCAGTTGATGCACCGGTCGCTGTCGGGGCAGAAGGTTTGCTATCTGTCAGACCTGTATGTTCGCCCGGACTCCCGCGGTGCCGGTATCGGGCGAAGCTTGATCGACCATGTCATCGAATTCGCACGGGGGCGCGGCATCGCCAATGTGCGCTGGCTGACGCAGGAATTCAACTATGCCGGACGGCGATTGTATGACACCTACCAGCCAAAGAGCGATTTCATCCTGTATTCCGTGCCAGTGGCATAGGTCGGGCAGGAAGAGAGTATTTGGGCCAGTATGAAGTTGGATCACCAGATCGCCGGTCCCAAAGAAGTGCGGCACGGCTTGGCCGTCTTGGTTTCGGGCGACGGCAACCTTGGCCGGTCAGGTTACCAAGCCGCGGGTTGGCGTTTTCGGAAGAAGCCACCGGTTGGGCCGTCTTCGGGCAGCAGGGCCAGCCAGATCGGGGTGTCTGCACCCTCCTCGACGCTGAGCGGGGCGTCGGCACCGCCCATGCGGGTGGCGACCCAGCCCGGATCGCAGGCATTGATTTTGACCCCCTCTGGCAGATCGCGTGGCAGAGTGCGGGTCAGGGCGTTGAGGGTCGCCTTGACCACGCCGTAGGCGCCGGGTCCTGCGAGACCACTGGCATGGGAGCCAAGGCTGGAGGACAGGTTTACGATACGGCCCCAGCCAGTGCGTTTCCAACGGGGGGTGCACAGCCGTATCATGTCGAGCGGGGCGTTGACCATGACTTCCATCGCTGTGTCGAAATCGCTGTCCTTGGCAAGGAGCGACGCGTGGCCAAGCAACCCTGCATTGTTGATCAGAATGTCAAAGCCGCCTGCTGATGTGATGGCATCAAAATAGCTGTCGGCGTCTTGCAGGTCGAGCGGCGCGTACCGGCAGTTTAGGGCGGTGGCGGCGGCGCTGCCCTCGGCTGTGTTTCGGGCGCCGATGGTCACGGTGCAGCCTCGCGCGATCAGACCTGCGGCAATGGTGTAACCAATGCCGCGATTGCCGCCGGTCACCAGCGCGGTTGGGTGCAGGGGGCGGATCGTGGTTGAGGTGCGCATCAGGGGTTTTCGGCGAGATGTGCTGCGATAATGTCGTCAAAGCTGCGATCTGCCTGAAAGCCGAGGGTCAGGGCGCGGGTCGCGGTGAACTCAAGCGCCCATCCACCGACGATCCTTTCCACTGCGGGATCGGGGTTGCGCGTGATCAGCTTTAGCGCTGCAGGGCCCGCGGCACGCTGAAGGGCAGCGAGTTGGTCGGCCACGGTACCAGTCAGGCCCGGCACCGTGATCGCGCGGTCGGTTCCGAGCGGGCTCGTGTCCATGGTGGCGGCGTGACGAAAGAAGCCAACGGCGGCACGCGGGCTGGCGAACCAGTGCCTTGTGGAGTCGGGGACGGGCAGGTTTGCGGATTTGCCGGCGAGCGGTTCGCGCAGGATGTTGGAGAAGAAAGAGCTTGCCGCGCGATTGGGCAGGCCCGGACGTATGCAGATCGTGGGCAGGCGCAGTGAGACACCGTCGATGAAACCACGGCGGGAATAATCGTTGACAAGCAGTTCTGCGATTGCCTTTTGGGTGCCGTAGGAGGTCAGAGGGACGAGGTGGAAATCATCCGGGATCGCATCCGGAAAGGGGCGGCCAAAGACGGCGGCCGAGGATGCATAGACAAAGCGGGGGGAATAGTTCGGGATGTGCCGAATCGCCTCGAGCAGGGTGCGGATACTGTCGAGGTTGACGGCATAGCCCTTGTCGAAATCAGCCTCGGCCTCGCCCGAGACGATGGCCGCGAGGTGGTAGATGGTGGAGGGTCTGGTTTCGAGCAGACGCATTGGCGCGTCTGGTGCCGTCAGGTCGAGCGTCAGGATTTGCGCGCCGGGCAGCGGGTCGGCTTGCACGACATCGGCCAGAACCAGTTGTTCGTTGGCCACCGAGGCCGCGATCTTGCGCCCGATCATACCGGCAGCGCCAATTATCAATGTGGTCATGTCGTCCATCCGTTTGGTTCGAGCCCTGTTTGATCTTCAGGATGGCGGATCGGTCGCTGGGCGGCAAGGGGCCTCAGGAGTTCCGCGTCATGATCCTGAACAGGCAGGTCAGGCCGATCAGCCCGCCCAGCAAGGCCGGGGGGGTGGCGGCATTGCCCAAGGTCAGCCACAGATACATGCCGCCACCGCCTGTGAGCAGACCGGTCAGTGACAAAAGAACAAGGGTGAGCCGGGACATGAGGCAGGATTACTAGGATGTCGGGGATTTGCCAAGCGGGGTCGCCAGGGCGGCGCGACCCGTCGGAGTCAGGTCATAGATGCCGCGGGTCAGGCGGGTGAACCAGCCGTAATGGTCGTCGCGCAGAATTGCCGCCGCCCGGGTGATGCCTGTGGCCTTGGCGCAGGCGGCGGGGGAGGTTGGGCCGGTGCGGGCGAGGTAAGCGGCAAGGAGTGCGGCGTCCTGCCTGTAGGCGGTCACCCGTTTGATGCCGGTCGTGCCGCCGATATTGGGATCGCCCTTGCGGCGGTCGAACTCGCGCAGCAGGTAGGCAGATTTGGTCTTGTTCTTGCGGGGCAGGTAGGAGCCGGGGTCGAGATGGGATTCCACCTGCCCGCCCTTGACCGCGAGGAGGCCGAGGCCCAGCCTGCGGCAGAGGCGGATCAGGTCCTTGTAGCGGGCGGACCAGCCCTTTGGCCCCAAGGGAACGGCGAGGTAGACGTGGTCGAACAGAGTCTGCCGTTCCACGCCTTGCAAGACAAGGGTCAGGGAAAACGAGGTTTTCATCTCGATCACGAGGGGCGGCTCCTGACCCCTCATGGCCATAAGGTCCAGATGGCCGATCTCGGATTTCACGCTGAAACCTCGCTGTTCGAGATAGGTCTTGAGGGGCGGGTAAAGGTCGGATTCCTTGAGGGTCATATGGTGCTCGGAGGGGAGAATAGGGGTGCTCTCACGCATGGGAGGGGTCTTGACAGTCTGACTTCAATTCTTCTCCCAACAGGCAACTGAAATGCTTTTGCTCGAGGCGGTTTGAGGAAGGTGATTCACTCCGGGCAAGGCAATGTCAGGGGGTTGGAATGCGCGGGACGGATGAGAAAAGCGGCTCGCTGTTCAGCTATGTCGATCTTGAAGATCGCATCCCCGCTCAGCACCCGCTGCGTAAGATCCGGCAGGAGGTGAATGATGCTCTGGCCAGTCTCGATGCGGAGTTTCAGGCGCTGTATGTGGCTTTTGGTCGCCCCTCGATCGCACCGGAGCGGTTGATCCGGGCCAGCCTGATTCAGATCCTGTTTTTCGGTCCGCTGCGAACGCCAGTTGATGGAACAGATGCAGTATAACCTGCTGTTGCGCTGGTTTGTGGGCCTTGGCATCGACGACACGGTTTTGGTCCCCACGGTCTTTACAAAGAACCGCGACCGGCTCCTGACCACGGACATGTCACGCAAGATGATGGCGGCAATCCTGGCGCATCGCGCGGTGGCGCCGCTCCTGTCGGATGCGCATTTCTGGGTCGATGGCACGCTGATCAAAGCCTGGGCCTCGATGAAAAGCTTCCAGCCGAAGGCCGAGGCCAGCCCGCCTGACGATGGGAAACCAAGCGAACCACCTGCACCTTCGATCAGCCGCGACAATCAACCCACCCAATGCGAACCACAGACCGAACCGATGCCCCGCCACAACCACAGCAACCGCAACGCCGAGGTCGACGTCAAGGGCGAAAAGCGGTCCAACGCCACCCATGTCTCGACCACTGACCCCGAGGCGCGGCTTTACAAGAAATCCCCCGGCACGGGTGCGGTGCCATGTTTCATGGGGCATGCCTTGATGGAGAGCCGCCACGATCTGATTGTGCAGGGCGATCTGACCCGGGCTGAGGGCGATGCCGAGCGAAAGGCCGCACTGGAAATGGTTCATCGCCATTCCCCCGGATTGAACCGGCGGCTGACACTCGGCACCGACAAGGGCTACGACAGTGCCGACGTCGTCGCTGACCGCCGGCAAGCCTGCGTCACGCCGCATGTTGCCCAGAAATCGCGCCATTCCGCCATTGACGGACGCACCACCCGACACGAGGGATATGCAGTGTCGATCAAGCACCGAAAGCGGATCGACTTGCGTCGGGACAACGATCCCCCGGATCGTTGTCTGATCCTCCTCACCTTCGGCTGGGCCAAGACCATCGGCGGCATGGCCCAAACCGTCTATCGCGGCATCGAAAAGGTGCGCTCCCGCTTCATCCTCACAATGGCCACCAACACCCTCGCCCGACTGCCCAGATTGCTGAGGACCCAGATTGCTGAGGACCTAGCGCCGAAAATCGGCAACC
>JBAXXO010000206.1:0-5723 GCA_037127855.1 Alphaproteobacteria bacterium | reverse complement strand
CTAACGCCCGCGCCAGCAGTCCAGAATATAGGCCGCCGTCATCAGGTCCAGATGCGCCCCGCCACCATTCTTGGCAACCGTTATCTCGTCCTCCGAGCGTCGCACGAAGGCGGCAGGATCGTAGAAATCCGCCACGATGTCCGCCTCGGTTATCGCGCCGCTGGCCAAGGGCGCCATCAGCTCGCCGATATGGTGCACGGTCGTGGCCCGCGCATCCACAAAGACCCGCGCCCGCTGCATCGCCAGATCATCCACCTCGCGCATTTGGGGCGTATAGGCACCCATCAGGTCCAGATGCTGTCCCGGTTGCAGCCAGTCGCCCCGGATCAGCGGCACTTCCGCCAATGTCGCCGTGCAGATCACATCCGCCGCACGCACCGCAGTCTCGAGATTTTCCGCCACGACAAGGCCCGGAACCTCGGCCGCCAAGCGCGCGGCCCCGGCGGGGCTGCGGTTCCACAGGGTAAAGCGCGCCTCGGGGAACCGGCTGGAATAGGCCTGAACCATCGAACGCGCCACGGTGCCTGCCCCCACCAGCAGGAAATTGCGGCTGTCCTTGCGGGCCAGCCGTGAGGCCGCAAGCAGACTGTCGCCCGCCGTCTTCCATTTGGTCACCAGATGAAAATCCAGCAGTGCCTTGGGCACCCCCGTGGCATCGTCAAACAGCGCCACCACACCGTTGACTGTCGGCAAACCCGCCGCCGCATTGGCCGCCGTGATCGTGCACACCTTGACCAGCGACCCAAGACCCGTGATCCACGCCGCCCGGTCAAGCAACACATCCTGACCCCGGTACAAGAACAGATCCGCGATCTGGGGGCGAGCCAACAGATGGCCCGCCTCGATCGCCGCCACCAACCCGGCCCAGGTCATCACCGCCTCGGCCTCTTTTCCGATCATCTGCATCACAAACCCGCCTCTGCCCGTGTCAGCAACCCTTCCGCCATCAGCCGCGCCGCCCAGCCCTGCCAGGTTTCGAACTGATGCGTCCGCCAGCCCCGATCTGCCGCCGCCGTGATATTGTCGGCCCGGTCATCGGTGAACAGCAAGGCCGCGCCCGACAGCCCGCAATCCTGTTCGACCATCTGATAGATGCGCGGATCGGGCTTGATCACTCCCATTTCGCCCGACACATAGCGCCGGTCAAAATCTTGCAGGAAATCCATCTTTGGCACCGCTTCAGCAAAGGAATGGCGGCCGAAATTGGTCAGCGCAAAGACCGGCACCACCTTGGCCCGCAGCGCGCGCTGAAGCGCGACCGAGCCCGCGATCCGCGGGCTGGCCAATTCGATCCACCGATCATACCACATCCGCACCTCGGGTTCCCAGTCGGGGTGGCGGGCAGCCCAGTCATAGATCGTTTCGCGAAACAGCGCCCCGGCGTCGATATCGTTGTTCATCGCGTGCAGATCGACGGCGGCAAACAGGGCCAATCTCCGCGCCTCACCGATCACCCGGTCATAAAACGCCTCCGGCTGCCAGCGCGTCAGCACATTGCCGATGTCAAAGATGACTGCCCGAACCTTCATGCCGCCTCACCGTTTCCCGCCACAGCGTATACAACCCCGACCCGATGATCAGCGCAATCCCCACCCAGCCTTGCGCATCCGGAAAGGTCCCAAAGAACACCAGCCCATAGATCACCGACAAGGGCATCGACGTATACTCAAACGGCGCGATCAGCGCCGGCGGATTGGTCCGGTAGGCATGCCCCATCAGCATCCCCCCCGCCGCCACCGCAACCCCGGTGCCAACAAAGAACCCCCAATCCGGCACCGGCGGCCAGTGCCAGACCCGGAACAGAAAGGCCAGCGAGGCATCCGACGACCCCGCCAGATGCCCATCCCCTACCCAGAACCCCATGCCGACCGACACCACGATGAAGGCAATCTGCGTGTAGAAGTTGATCGTTACCGCGCTTTCGGTATCCTTCAGATAGCGCGTCATGTTCTGCGTCGTGGCATAGCAGGCAGCCGAGATCAGGATCAGGACCGACGCCCAGTGAAACGTACCTTCCGGATGCAGCATGAAGACGACGCCCAGCAGCCCTGTCCCGACCGCCGCCCAGCGATGCCACCCAACCGGCTCGTGCAGCACCACAGCCGAGATGATGGTGACCAGCACCGGCGCAATGAACCCGATGGCCGCCGCGTTTGCCAAAGGCAGCGCCGCAAGCCCCAGAAAATAGGTGACATTCGACACCATCACGATGCTGGCCCGGATCAGATGCGCCACGGGCCGCCCGGTGCGCAGCGCCTGCCACCCCATTCCCGACACGGCAATGACGCCCAGAATGAACGCGACACCAACAAGCGCCCGCACCAGAATGACCTGATGCAAGGCATAGCTGCCCGACAACTGCTTGATGAACAGATCATTCAGCGACAGCGCCACCGCCCCGCCAACGGCACAGGATATGCCAATCACAATATTTCGGGGATGCGCCTCACTCATGCGGCTGATATGCCCCTGCACGGGCCCGGCTTCTGGCCCATCTCCGACACATCGCGGCGTTTCCGTAGACCGGAGGAAAGCCCGGCTCTGGGTAGGGTGCGTGATGTCACGCACCGCCGTCACAGACGTGGATTGGGGCGACCAAGGCCGCCCCAAAGTTTCTCGTCAAGAACGCCGTGCAACGTCCTCGCTGCCAGGGTAGCGCTTTACCTTCAAGACCTCATTTACGCGGCCTTGGTTAACGTCAAAAAACGCAGCGATCCGGTTTTGGTACTCTCCGGCCCAGTAGCGTCGCCATATTTCCACAGCATCTGCGCAAGTCAGCTGATAGCTGGGTTCCTTCTTTGTCGCCATACCGGCACTCCTTTAGGTGAGCCGTTGACCGAAACGCTTGACGTCGAATTCAGGTCGTGCAAGAACGCACTTGTGAATTCACAAGCAATCGTCGGCCAACGGCGATTAACATCAGGCCGCAGAGTGTTACCGCACTCTGCGGTTTCTTTTTTGGTTTACCTCTTGCTAAGAGTCAAGGAGGTGTGCTTGGGGCTTATTCGTCTATCTACATTTAGTGCTTAAGGACCGCATGTAGCGCCTGTCACGCCGTCACGCAGATTTGGAGGGGCAAGTCGACTTGCGCGAACAGAAAACCCTAAAACTCGGTTAATTCAAAACCTCAACACATTGATAAAATTTAATATTCATAGCGTAACACGCGTGAAACACCCCGCCTTACTTCGCCCTCAGCACCCGGTCCAGCACATCCAGAAACCGTGATCTGTCGGCCTTGGAAAACGTCCGACCGCCGCCTTGCCGAAACGGGTCGGCGCTGCGTAAATCCGCCATCAAATCCCGCGTCGCCAGCACCATTCCGATGCTGGCGCGCGTCAACTCCACCCCATCATGCTTCAAAACCCGCGCGCCCGCCTCGATACACCGCGCGGCAAGGGGAATATCCCCCGTCACAACCACACCGCCCGGCCCGGCCCGCCCGGCGATCCATTTGTCAGCTTCATCCGGCCCGTCCGGGACAAAGACCGACTGCACCCAGGAATTGGACGAGGGTCTGATGCCGCCATTCGACACCAAGATCATGGCCACCCCCAAACGCGCTGCGACCCGTTCCGCCTCGGCCTTGACCGGACAGGCATCGGCGTCGACATAAATCGTCACGCATGCCACCCGAAACAAAGCGTCATGCCATCAGGGCCCGCACGTGGAAATCGATATGTTCCTCGATAAAGGTGCTGACGAAAAAATAGCTGTGATCATAGCCCTTTTGCATCCGAAAGGCTCCGGCCTGCCTCCGCTCGACCATGGCCGAGGCCAGCGCTTCGGGCTGCAGCAATTCCAGATAGCGGTCGCTGGTGCCCTGGTCGATCAGAATCGGCCCGTCAAAGCCGCGCTTTTTCATCAACAGACTGGCATCATGGGCGGCCCATGCATCTTCGTCACTGCCCAGATAGGCGCTGAACTGCTTGCGCCCCCATAGCGAATTGGTCGGATGACAGATCGGCGCAAAGGCCGAGACCGAGCGGAACCGCCCCGGCAGGCTCATCGCCATGGTCAGCGCCCCGTGCCCGCCCATGGAATGGCCCATGATGCTTTGCGCGGCCTCGGCCAGCGGATAGGCGTTGAACAGGGCCGCCGGCAGTTCCTGTGTCACATAAGACCACATCTGGTAATGCGCGGCCCATGGCATCTCGACGGCATCAATATAAAATCCCGCTCCCTGCCCCAGATCGTAATCCGCGTCATCCGCAACCTTGTCACCGCGCGGGCTGGTATCGGGAAAGACCATCGCGATCCCGGCCTCGGCTGCCCAACGCTGGGCCCCCGATTTGACCATGGCGTTTTCATGGGTGCAGGTCAGGCCGGACAGAAACCACAACACCGGCACGGGACCGTGTTCGGCCTCTTCCGGCAGGAACAACCCGAACGTCATGTCACACTGACAGAGATCCGAGGTATGGGTGTACACACCTTGCACGCCGCCAAAGGCCCGGTTTTCGCTGATGGTCCGCATGTCTGCCCTCTGTCGCTGGCTTTGGATGCAAGCCAAACCCTGTCATGCGGCGAGGCGACGTTCAAGCCCGCAAAACACTGCATCGCTGGACAGAAGGGCACTCAGCGTCCGTCTGACCCTGCCATCATGCTTGACGACTTCGCCGATGTCCGCAACCATCTGGCCCCAAACCGTCGCAGCGATCACTTCTTCTTGCGCGGAACTGACCCTTGCCCGAAACTTCTTTCGCTCGGTTTCTGGCGACAGGTCCCCATTGCGGCGACTACCTCTCGTCGGTCTTCAAGGCGGCTGGGACGATGATCAACCTGTGGCACTACGCGGTGGTGCCCGAGCTCATCGCCCCCGCAACCATGTCGTCCCCCGGCTTGCGCGCCATCCATACCCGTCCCGTCACCAATGTGAATGATCAGGCCAAGTGCCTCACCGTCGGCAGCCCGCTCTTGAACGGGCCACCGCAAGATCCAACAGCTCCTTGCGCCTTCGCCGCACCGGACCGTGTGCATCAGAGTCCTCGCGCGAGTTGGGTTCAATCAGGTTCAGAGTGAGTGCAATCCGCTCCAGACCTCAAGACCGCCTTCGAGCCCATTTCACTTACATCGCAACCCCGCATGAGCGCGAGTCCAACCCGACGTATCGACCTTGGCCGGACAAGCCTTGCGTGCCGATTTGGCCCAACTGCCCATCTTCCTTGCGAACCAGACTTCAAGCCGCAACGCCTGAACTGCCAGACCACACGGTGCCGCCGGATGGACCACCTTATCCGGTCGCCATTCGCGCCCGAACCTGCTGACGCCACAGCGTGAACAGCCCGGCCACCACCACGATCGTGGCACCAACCACGATGTTGCGATGCAGAACCTCGCCAAACAGGAAGACCCCGAAAAAGCTGATGAACACCAGTTGCAGATAAGTTAGCGGCTGCAGCGCGCTCGCCTCGGCCAGATCATAGGCTTGGATCAGCAAGAAATGGCCCGTCACGCTGGTGCAGCACAAGGCCAGCATCCAGCCCCAATCCGCGGGCGTCATCGCCACCCAAACCCACAACCCGGGCCCGGTCATCGCCAAAGCAGCGCCGACACCCGTCCACAAGAAGCTGACGGCCGACGAATCGTCGCGGCTGACAAAGCGCGTCGCCAGCACGTAAAGCGACCACAGAAACGCAGCACCCAGCGGCAGCAATGACAGCGGTGTGAATACCGACGCATCCGGCCACAGGATGATCAGCACCCCGATCCCGCCCACCCCG
>JBAXXO010000205.1:0-5761 GCA_037127855.1 Alphaproteobacteria bacterium | reverse complement strand
AGCGGCGGGTCGGCGGCGGCGGTGGCGTCGGGCATGGTGCCGCTGGCCGAATCCACCGACGGCGCGGGGTCAATCCGCGCACCTGCCGCCTGTTGCGGCGTGGTCGGGCTGAAACCCACGCGCGGCAGGGTCAGCGCGGCCCCCTTTGGCGATTGGTGGGTGGGTGGGGCCTATGGCCTGTGCAATTCGCGCTCTGTGCGCGATACGGCGGCCTATCTGGACGCGGTGTCAGGGTCGGTTCCCGGTGACCCCTATCCCATCCTGTCGCCGCCCGAACCCTTTCTGCGCGCGATGCAGCGCGATCCGGGGCGCCTGAGGGTGGGCTATACCATCACCGCACCGGGACCGGTCGACGCCGAGGTCCGCACAGCGGTTGACAGGGTAGCGCGCCTCTTGGAAGCGTTGGGCCACCGGGTCGAGGAAAAGGACATGGGCGTCGATCTGTCGGCCCTCTGGCAGACCTACACCGCCATGTCGGTGGTCGAGCCCGCCAATTTCTGGTCCTATGCGGAAACGCTGGTGGGCCGTCACGTGACAGCGCAGGATGTCGAGCCAATTACCTGGGCCATCTTGCAACAGGGCCGGGCGGTCAGGGCCGTGGACCATGTGGCGCGGGTGGAATCCTTGCGCCAGTCGGCCCGCCAGATCGTGCAGGACCTGCTGCCCTACGACATCTACATCACCCCGACCCTGACCCAGCCGCCCCGGCCCAAGGGACATTACAACATGGGCCTGACCGACCTTGCGGCCTATAACGCGCTGTGGGCCGATGCGACGTTTCTGTTTCCCTTCAACATCTCGGGCCAACCTGCGATGTCGCTGCCCTTGGGACAGTTTGCCAATGGCATGCCACTGGGCATACAGATCGTCGGACGTCAGGGACAAGAGGCACTGCTTTTGTCCGTGGCGCGCATCTTGGAACAGGCCATGCCCTGGGCGCACCGGCATCCGCCAGTCTCGGCTTGGGACGGGCAAACGGGGGCAGGGCAGAAAGGGGACGGACATGCCGCATGATCTGGTGCTGAAATCGGGCCGCGTGATTGACCCGTCACAGGGCATCGACCGGGTGGCCGACGTGGCCTTTGACGGCAGCAAGGTGGCGGCGATTGGCCCCGCGCTGGCCGGCCATGATGAGCGCGATTGCACCGGCTTTATCGTGACGCCGGGGCTGATAGACCTGCACACTCATGTCTATTGGGGCGGCACCTCGCTAGGTGTCGAGGTTGATGAATACGCGCGGCAGTCTGCGGTGACGACCAGTGTGGATACGGGCAGCGCAGGCCCCGGCAACTTTCCCGGCTTTCGGGCGCATGTGATCGCGCGGGCGAAGTCGCGGGTGCTGGTGTATCTCCACGTCTCCTTTGCCGGGATCTATGCCTTTTCTCCAACGATCATGGTGGGCGAGAGCCATGATATGCGCCTTATGGCAGCGCGCGAGGCGGTGGCCGTGGCCAAGGCTAACGCCGACTGCATCATCGGCATCAAGGTGCGTGTCGGACGTCATGCAAGTGGTCCGTCGGGCATCCAGCCGCTGGATGTGGCGCTGGATGTGGCCGATGCCACGGGCTTGCCCCTGATGGTGCATATCGACGAGCCGCCCCCGACTTATGCTGACGTGGTGGACCGCCTGCGCAAGGGCGATATCTTGACCCATTGTTTCCGCCCTTTCCCGAACGCGCCCTGCTACGCCGATGGCCGAGTGCGCGAGGCCGTGCTGGCCGCCCGCGCCCGCGGCGTATTGTTCGACATCGGCCATGGCATGGGATCGTTTTCCTGGAACACGGCCCGCAAGATGGTTGCGACGGGGTTTTGGCCCGACACGATTTCATCGGATGTTCACGCCATGTGCATCCATGGCCCGGCCTGGGACTTGCTGCGGACGATGACCAAGTTCCTGGCCCTTGGCCTGTCCTTGCCCGAGGTCGTGGCGCGAACGACCGTCAATGCGGCTGCGGCTCTCAGAAGACCGGCGTTGGGGACTTTAGCCATCGGAGCCACCGGGGATGCCAGTGTGATCGCTTTGGAAGACCGCGCCATTGATCTGGAAGACGTGATTGGCGAAATCGTGCCACATCCGCAACGGTTGACGGCAAAGGGGATGGTCATCGGGGGGCGGTGGGAGGCTGCGGGGGAATGAGTGAGGTTTCGGTATGGGCCTATCCGTGGGATCTGCAGGATCTGGGGTTGAATGCCGCGCTGGCCGCTTTGTCCGATGTCGGCGCAGGCATGGTCAGCATGGCGACTTCGTACCACGCCGGGCGTTTCCTGCAGCCGGGCAACCCCAAGCGGCGGATCTATTTCCCGCAGGATGGCACGGTCTATTACCAAGTAGACCCCGAACGCTGGTCAGGGGCCGAGATTGTGCCGCTGCAGGCCGACATCGTTGCCAGTGAAGGCGACAAGCTGGCCGAACTGATCGCCCAACGCGACCAGGGTGGCGCGGGCGTCAGTTGCTGGACTGTCTGCCTGCACAACACCCGCCTTGGCATGCTGCATCCCGCCCATGTCGTCCGCACAGCCCATGGCGACCCGCATTACTATGGTCTTTGCCCCTCCAGCCCGGCCGCACGCGCATATGTGGTAGGACTGGTCAAAGAGATTGCCGAACGCTACCGCCCAGACCGGATCGAGTTGGAAAGCCCCGATTTCATGGGGTTTTCGCATGGTTATCACCATGAAAAGGACGGATTGCCGGTCTTGCCGGAGGATGATTTTCTGCTGGGTGTCTGTTTTTGCTCACATTGTCTGGCACGGGCCAAAGCTGCGGGTGTCGACGGGCAGGCGGCGCGGATGGCGGTGGTGGGGCTGCTTGACGCGGCCTTTGCACGCGAATTGCCGCAAGCGCAGTTTCCCGGCTTCCCCAAAGACGGCATCACAGCCTTTGCCCAGGTTCCGGCCTTGCATGCCTACGTCTCCTGGCGCAGCGAGACGGTCACATCGCTGATCGCCGAGATCAAGGCGGTCGTGCCCGTGGGCGTGCGCCTGCTGCTGATCGATTTCGAAGGCTCCTGGTGGGGCGGCGTCGACGTGGCCGCTGTTGCCCCGCATGTTGATGGCCTGTTGTATTGCGCCTATTTCACGGCGGCTGACAGGATTGACGACTTGATGGCCGAAGCGCGGCAACGGATCGGGCCTGGAAAGACATTGATTGCGGGCTTTCAACTGTTTCATCCCAATGTGAAGGACCGCAATAATCTGGCGGCGCGCGTTGGAGCGGCAGCTCCTTGGGCAGATGGGTTCAATTTCTACAATCTCGGGCTGGTTCCGCCCAAGCGGCTGGACTGGATTCGAACCGCCGTGGGACATGCCCGGCATCAATGCCGTTGATGGGGCAAAAGGGCGCTGTCATTTGTGGACGGCTCCGTTTTTGCAAGAGTTTTCTTGACTGACTTTGATCGCAGCAGATTGCGGTCATTTGTACGGCCAGTTGGCGCGGCGCATGTGACCGCTGGCCGTGATGAAGTCCGCATACCGGGTGCCATTCAGACTAACGAGCTCGGAAGCCCTGACAGCACATCGGGGTGTCTCGGTTGTGGTCCTGTTTGATCATCATCATTCACTTCTGCCCTTGCAGTCCTTGTCGGCAGCTGTTGGCTGCCGCGTTCGTGATCGGTTCAAACCATAGCTGTGGCTCGATAATCTTCTCCACATGTCCGCATAGTCCAGGCCGTCCGTGCGGTCTTGTCGGCCATGGCAACCGTGACGAGCCGGGTCAGTTTTCGCCCGGGGAGGGACCTCACCAAGGCACCGGTTCGGGTGAGCGCATCAAGACCGCCGTCTCCAAGGTGCTGTCCTGCACCTGGCAGCGCTGCGGGGTGCATGTCATGCGCATCGCCCTCGCCCATGCCGGCAAGTCGGGCAGGCGTGTCGTCCCGGCCTTCATCGCCACCGCCTTTGCCCAGGGTGAGGCGGATCAGGCGTCGATCCGGGGAATCGAATTCCCGCCGAACGCGGGCACCGCGCGAACCCACCTTGGCGGCCGCGACGGGCGTCGTGTCGATCGATCGATACTTCATGAAATGCCTCATCTGATGATCGGTTGCATCACGGCCAGCCAAGGGCTCAACCTCTTCGAGGAGAAAACCCTACCCTAGCCGACTGCGATCACCCGATCGTCAGAACCATCAAGTCCTGACTGTCGTTGGTGGTGGAACCCCGCTCGGGCTGATCCCTCCCCGGGTTCCACCACCAACGACACTTTCTCATCTTCATTGACGCGCAGTTCTCATCCAGTTCGTCGCGCTACACCCGGCGAAAAATGTTGGACCCGGCCCGCGGGTCACCATCCTGGCCAGCGGCGCTTGAGAAGAGCCGCGGCAAAAGGTCTGACACAAGCGCGCTCTCGATCACATGTTCAGAGGTTCAAAATGCCCTTGCAAACCAAGCGGCATCCACACAAACGCGCTTTGCAAGGTCAACACCGATGATGGTAACTTCTGACATGGCTGTCCTCTCTTCCTGTGATGGCTTCACTCTCATCACTCTCATCACACTCATCACACTGGCACATTTCGATGCCGTCAGGAGGGCGGCATCCACGCAATCAACACAGCTTCAGTGAGCCCTAACCTTTGTGCTTGCGGCGTGCATCCACCTGTCCCAGACGGATCTGGCGCAGCGCCTCTATCAGAAGGGCGGTCAACAGGCCGAAATTCAACAGCCCGTTGGCGGCCTCCATCCCCGCCAGCAACCGCCATTCCCGCGCGGGCACGACATCGCCTAGACCCAGCGTGGTATAGGCAGCCAACGAAAAATGCACCGCCTCTTCCAGCGTCGCAAAGGCTCCAAGCCCATACATCGCCGTGGCCCAGACCCAGACCCCCGCCGTCACCACACCCAGCACCCACAGCGACACACCGGCCAGCAAAAGCACCAGTTTCGGCCGATGCGGTTCGCGCATCAGCCAGCCATGCGCGCGCTGAAAGACCACCTCCATCAACATCGCCGCCACCGCCGCCAAGGTGATGTTTACCACCAGCAGTCCGGTTCCCACGGCGATTTGCACGAACATTCCGACCCCCTTCTGGACATATGCCGCCCCCTCGCCTATCTCGGACGAGCCATGACAGAGAAATCCGATCCCAATTCCAAGCTTATCGCCGAAAACCGGCGCGCGCGCTTTGACTATTACATCGAATCCGATCTGGAGGCCGGGATCATGCTGTTCGGGTCCGAGGTCAAGTCGCTGCGGCAGGGCGGCAGCAACATCGCTGACAGCTATGCCTCCGTCGAGGGGGGCGAATTGTGGCTTATCAACTCTTACGTCGCCCCTTATCTGCAGGCCAAACTGTTCCCGCATGACGAACGCCGCCGCCGCAAATTGCTGGTGAACAAGAAAGAACTGTCCCGCCTGTGGAACGCCGTCGGGCGCGAGGGCATGACGCTGGTGCCCATCCGGCTGTATTTCAACGATAAGGGCATGGTGAAGCTGAAGCTGGGCATCGCCAAAGGCAAGAAGCTGGGCGACAAGCGTGAAACCTCGGCCAAGCGCGACTGGGGCATCCAACAAGCGCGCATCCTGAAGCATGGGCACAGGGAATGAGGCTGCGGAGCTGTCCTGAGCAAGGGCACCAAGCGCTTCTACACCTAACAGGACGCTGAAATAGTCCGGGAACTGGAACAGTTTCCTTCGGGTGGATTGGTGACCCGGTTGTCCGGCCCTTCGGGGCGAACGGCAGTCGTGTGGGTTGCCGATTTTCGGCGCTAGGTCCTCAGCAATCTGGGTCCTCAGCAATCTGGGTCCTCAGCAATCTGGGTCCTC
>JBAXXO010000204.1:0-5811 GCA_037127855.1 Alphaproteobacteria bacterium | reverse complement strand
GGGCAGCGCCACGGTGAATATCCGGTTCAATGATGCGCATTCGGGGGCTTCTGTGGCGGCGTGGTTGGAGGGGCATGCTGCGGCGGTTCAGGCGGCGACGGGGGTAAAGATCGTGGTCAGGGTGCAGATCAGCGGCGAGAGCTTTCTGACGCCACCCGGCGATTTCTCGGCGCTGGTTGCGCGGGCGGTGCAGGGCGAGACCGGACGTGTCCCGATCGCCTCGACCTCAGGCGGGACGTCGGATGCGCGGTTTGTCAAGGATCACTGCCCGGTGGTCGAGTTCGGTCTGGTCGGTCGGACGATGCATGCGGTGGATGAGCGGGTCGAGGTGGCGCAGATCCATCAGTTGAAGGCGATCTATGGGCGCATGCTGCGGGAGTATTTCGCGTGACTCTGGTGATCGCCGAGACGCAGGATATCGCCACCTGTCTGCAGTTGCGGCGGGTGGTGTTCATCGAGGAGCAGGGCGTAACCGAGGCGGACGAGGTGGACGGGCTGGACGAGGGCGCGCGGCATCTGCTGGCCTTGTGGGACGGGCGGCCGATCGGGACGGCGCGGCTGATGGTGGCGGGCGACACCGGCAAAATCGGCCGAGTTTGCGTGCTGCCGCAGCAGCGCGGGCGCGGGGTCGGGGCTGCGTTGATCCGGGCCGGGGTGACAGCGATTCGGGCGGTGCCGGGGGTTTTGGTGGTGACGCTGGGCGCGCAGGTGCATGCCTTGGGGTTTTACCAGGGGCTGGGGTTCGTCGCTGTGGGCGAGGACTATCAGGATGCAGGGATCGCACACCGAGATATGGTGCTGACGTTGTGAGGGGCTTGCACGTGTGGGATGGGGTCGAGAGCGCGTTGCGTCGGGTCAGGTGAACCCGACTCGACGCAACGCGCAACATTGTGAGTGCCTTGGCTGTCTTGGATTGCACTCAATCTGACTCAGATTGAGTGCAACCCGCTCTCTAAAGAGAACGCGGCAGGTCTGTGTCGCCCTGCCGACGTAGGTTCAGGTCAAGATCCATGTCATGCGCACCGAACTCGCTGTCATCGTCGATGCAGATTGCCATGTGCTATCCGGCCATGCATCAGTTCATGTCTGATCTTTGATCGAAGACCAGTTCAGCCAGTGTGCCGCGGGACGCCAGGGCATTTACCAAGGACAACGCAGCCCGTACCTCGTGTGGACTTTCTGCGGAGTCCAGTTGATCTTTACAGTAACCCAGAATCTCCTCACGCGTCACAGCTTTTCTTGAAAGCATTGACTTGGGGAAGGGCAGGATCTGGCTACCTGTTGCTGCTTGTTTTGCGGCGGACATCATCTGGACCTCATCCAGCAAATCGCGGACGTAATCTTCGGAGGCAAAAACATCTTCCGTGATGCCGGCAAAAGCGCGAACTCTGGCGATGCGTTCTTCAGAGCAATCCAGCAGGGCCGCCAATGCATGCACTTTCCCCATCGGTTTAGTCGATCCAAGGTATCCGTAGGGCGCGTTGTCCGAGCGTTTCAAAACCCGGTCCATGATCGGGTCGATGACCGTCACGATGTCCGTGATACCTGACTGGCGGGCAAACTCCAACGATCCAATCATCAGTTCGCAGGTCGCACGTGAAATTGCATTCGACACGCCGCCTTTCGCCAGGCGCTGGGTGTCAACACAAAACCGGGTGGATTCCCAGACGTTGGCGCTGCGCAGTGGCGGTTCTCCTTCCAGAATTGCTTGGAATACGTCCGCCAGCATGTGCGGACCGGTGGTCTGCAAGGCGCGGACACAAGAGACAACATGGCCATCTTCGTCGATGCCAATCACGTAGGCCGGGTCCATGTGATCGAATTTGTCGATCTCTTTGCCGGCTTTGATGTCCACTTCCCATCCAAGGCGGTCGCCAAAAACGCGAGCGCGCAAGCGAAACATTTCGTCAATGAGGTCGCCGAAGCGATCCCTGTTCAGCGCATCGATCACAATAATCATATCTGTCCCCCAAGTTTATCAACAAGGACCACGATATAGCCAATTTTCAACGGCGCTATTGGGGGAAACCCGTAGTGCGCCACAATTACCAAGGTCGGTCTGCCTATAGCGGATAGATCAATCCCATGGAAATCGCGCGCCCCACTGCTTGCGCCGTCGAGACCGAGTAAAGTTTGTCACGACCAGAGCGAAGGTGCACCTCAACGGTCCTGTGTGAAATCCCAAGGATGTCGCCGACGTCTTGATGGGATTTGCCTGCGGCCGTCCATTGTAGAACCTCTTTTTCACGACTGGAGAGTGTGGGAAACCGCAAGACATTGGTCAATACTTCGGATCGCATCACGGTGTCATGGATATGCACGGCCACGGATTGCAGATCGACGATGATGTGCTTGACCAGTTTGTCCCATTCCGCAACCCCGCAGTTGCGGGTCACGCTCAACATGCCCGTGTCACCAAATGGACCTCTAACCGGAATGGTCAGTCCCTGTTCGCTTATGCCGAAATCATTGGCAGCGCGAAACACAGTATGGAAGTTCTGATCCCGTTCCAGCCTGCGCCAGTCCACCGGCGCGATGTTTCTGGCCGCACGATGCAGGGTCGGGTCAATTGAATAGAAACCGTTCTTGACATAGTGGTCTTTCCAATCTTGACCGAAGTTTACATAGCCATGAACGCTTCCCCCCACGGGATTGGTCCCGGCGTAAGCCGCGTGATCAAGCTCCAGTCGTTCACAGATTTGATCGAGAAAATCCGTAAAGCGGCTTTCTCCGCTCGGAAATGCCCCCAAGTCAATCAGATCCATGGCCTTACCCTCTTGTTCCAACGACCGTATGGCCGTTGCCACACACTTCCAAGACTCCGGTCTTAACGCACCCCTTGTTGGCATCAAAAACAGTAAAGACCATTGCGGGCAACGCATTCTTCTGCTTGGCGGTTGAAGGCCGAGTCTGGAAACCACCGAGTGGTGTGCTGATCGCTTTGGGGGCCCAGAAGGCGAACATGGGAAGATTTGAAATGCCATAGGAGCCACACGTGTCTTCGATACTCTCAAGATCTTTGCAGCAGACTCGGCTACCCACGCCCATGGCTGTGGCGGTGTCGCACAACCTGGCTGCAATACCGCGATTTTTGTCGGATTCATGCCTGTGGATCGACCGGCAACGGACATCCACTCGCGGCCCAAGTCCGTCCGAGCACATCCCCGTTTCAGGTCCAGTCGTCCTGGGATTCTTGCGGACCAGCAAACCGACGGCATAAAGAGTTTCTTCAGACATCTTTAGAACTCCAAGAGGGGCTAACCTCGAAAATCCAGGCAAGAAAACCGCAAGACAACACAACACGATGGCAATTCGATACCTTGAACAGCCATGACGAACACCCATGTCAATCACCTTGGACGAATATTGCAAGTCTTTCAACCCGAAGGTGAATATGCGCGCTCTTGGGGACATCGACGGCTCTGGTCGCAACACCTTTCAGTTTATCGTCCATTGGGTCGCTGACCGAGCAACAAACGATGGACCTGAAGCACATCTTCCTACCCATACAACACGACGAGGGCATATTGTGCGAACGGTGGCGAAAGTCGCGGCCCACCGACGGCGATGCCTGCGCTCATCCGCGCCGCGATCCTGTCGGCACTTCGCTGGACTAAACCAGCACAGATAGCCACCAAGACCGCCTGATCGGGTTGTTCAGGACGAACGGTTGCGCGTGTGGCAGGCCCGAGGGGCATAAGGGCCGATTGAAAGACGTGCTGGCCCCCACGCTGCTCAGGGACAACCGGTCGAAGTCGGATCGGAAGGGCGAGGCGATCTGGAAACTGCCGGGAAAATTCTGGATCAGTCCCACGTTCTGCTAACTCTGTGTCTTGCACGAACATGGCAACGCCGCGACCCCCGCAACATTGACCGGCTGGTGGAGCGTCGCGACCTGTTGCCCGCGGTGGCCGACTTCATGCCGAAAGTTTTTCGCCGCGCGTCTTCCACAGCGAATAGAAGATCCCTGCGGCGATGATGCCAATCGTGATGGCCAGCGACAGATAGGGGTCGAACTTGCCGAAGAAGTAGCTGTAGAACCCCTTCAGTCCGATAAATACCAGCACCAGCGCAAGGGCGTATTTCAGATAGTGGAACCGGTGCACCAAAGCCGCTAGCGCAAAGTACAGCGCGCGCAGACCAAGGATCGCCATGATGTTCGCGGTGTAGACGATGAATGTGTCGGTCGTGATCAAGAAGATCGCGGGCACTGAATCGACCGCAAAGATCACGTCGGCAAAGTTGATCACGACCAGCGCAACGAATAGCGGTGTCGCGAACAGCACCATCTTTTTGGTTTCGGGATGCGGCAGACGCACGAAGAAGCGCTGACCATGCAACTCTTTGGTCACGTTCATGAACCGCGCCACCAAGCCCACCATCGGGTTCTTGGAAACATCGGTTTCACCCTCGGAGGTGAACAGCATCTTAAGACCAGTGAAGGCCAGAAACGCCGCAAAGACCAGCGTCATCCACTTGTAGTGCGAGACGAGTTCGGCCCCGATCGCAATCATGATGCCGCGCAGCACGATCACGCCGACGATGCCCCAGACCAGCGCCCGGTACTGGTACTTTCGTGGGATCGCGAAATAGCCGAAGATCAGCGAAATCACGAAGACATTGTCGATCGAGAGAACTTTCTCGATGATATAGCCTTGGAAATACGATGCGACCGGATTGGTGCCATCACTGGTGACCAAAGTGCCATTTGACCACGCCCACCAGATATAGCCGCCAAAGGCGGTGGCGATGATGATGTAGAAGGCTGACAGCTTCAGGCTTTCGGCAACACCAATTTCGTGGTCGTCTTTGTGAAGTACGCCCAGGTCGAAAACCATCAGCGTTCCGACGATCGTCAAGAACAACAGCCAAAGCCACAGCGGCTTGCTGATCACTTCAATGAATATAAAATCCATGTGTCCCCCATTGGGCAGTGTTGTTGTGTCCAACAGGCGGATGCCACACCATGATGACCACCCCTGCTAATCTGCGCCGACATCACATGCAAAAATGCCTGTCAGAGGGGCCCGGTGCGTGATTGCACTTAGAAAGCGCGCTGTGGCCTTTCAACCCTCATTCCGAAACAAATGCGATCTGTCCCGAGTTTCAACAAGGAGAATTCCGCACTGTGGCAACCGTGTCGCGGACTGGCTCGGGTGCGCATCGCAAACATGCCTTGGCAGCACTGCCGAGCGGTCTGAACCAGACGGAAACGCGACGTCAGGCCAGTCCGCCTCCGGTTTCCTGATCAAGCAGGCTTTGCAACCCCTCGCGGTAGGTCGGGTACAGCAACTTCACACCCAGTTCCGTCTTGATCCTGTCATTCCGTACCCGCTTGTTTTCGGCATAGAATGACCGCGCCATCGGGGTCATCTCGGCATCCTCATAAAGCACCATGGGCGGTTCCGGCAGGCCCAGCAATTGGGCGGCCAGCGACAGCACGTCTTCGGGTGCGGCGGGATCGTCGTCGCACACATTGTAGACGGCACCGGGGTTTGGACGGGTCAGCGAGGCAAGCAGGACCTGCGCGATATCATCAACATGAATGCGGCTGAAAACCTGACCGGGCTTGTAGATGCGCCGCGCCGTCCCGTCGCGTACCTTTTCGAACGGGCCGCGACCGGGGCCATAGATGCCGGCCAGCCGAAAGATGTGCAAAGGCAGGCCCAAGGCGGCCCATTCGCCCTCGGCCCGCACTCGCGCAGCGCCGCGGTCGGTCGAGGGGGTCAGGGCCGCAGTCTCATCAACCCAATCACCGTTGTGGTGCCCATAGACGGCAGTGGTGGACAAATACCCGACCCAAGCCAGTTG